>CAZRUB010000027.1:0-11795 GCA_964603185.1 uncultured Ruminococcus sp. | reverse complement strand
TGTTATGTAATATGCGCCGCCGCCCATTGCAACCGCAACGTCAAGTCCGCCGGCACCTATTGCAAGCATGCCCAGTCCGCCGCATGTGGGCGTGTGCGAGTCCGAACCGATTAAGGTTTTTCCCGGAATACCGAAGCGCTCCAAGTGAACCTGGTGGCAAATGCCGTTGCCGGGACGTGAGAAGTATATGCCGTGCTTTTTCGCGCAAGAGCCGATAAAGCGGTGATCATCCGCATTTTCGAAGCCGCTTTGAAGCGTGTTATGGTCAATATAGGCAACGCTTCTTTCTGTTTTAACACGAGGAACGCCCATGGCTTCGAATTCCAGATATGCCATGGTACCCGTTGCGTCCTGCGTCAGCGTCTGGTCGATTTTTATGCCGACTTCAGAACCCTTTTTCGCCTCACCGTCCACGATGTGAGAATTTAAGATTTTTTCGGTTAATGTAAGCCCCATTTTATTCGCTCCTTTGGTTTATTGGATTATTTATTGTAAAGACTGTCCTCCGACAAATTATCGGAGGAATAAGCCGTTCTTGCCAAAAAGTCGCAACGCTCGTTTTCCGGATGCCCGTCATGCCCCTTAAGCCAGATAAGCTTAACGGAATGCTTTTCCATAAGCGGAATAAGCCGTTGCCATAAATCAACGTTTAAGACGGGACTTTTGTCCGCCTTTTTCCAGCCGCGTGCCTGCCAGGAGGAAAGCCAGCCCTTGTTAAGTGCATCGGTTAAATATTTGGAATCGCTGTAAAGCTCAACCTCGCACGGTTCCTTCAACGCCTCAAGCCCGACAATCGCGGCAAGAAGCTCCATTCTGTTGTTCGTTGTAAGGCGAAAGCCTTCGGATATTTCTCGCTCCCTGCCGTTGTAGCGGAGAACGACGCCATAACCGCCGGGTCCGGGATTTCCGCTGCAGGCACCATCGGTATAAAGCAAAATATGTTTCATATGTATCTCTCCGATTAAAATATGTCTTATTATATAATAGCAGATTTTTTTCGGTTTGTCTATCGTAAATAACGAAAAAAACGATATTTTATTTTGAATATGTAGGTAAAAAATTGCCAAATCGAAGATTTTGGAGCTTGAACGGCACGTATTCCGCTATCTTTATCCTATTATACGGATGTGTGATAAAAAACAATTTATCTTGTGCAACGTGCTATTATAATTAACCGAAATGCTGTTAAAACTGACGAAAATCACAAAAAAGCTTGCAATATATATATATATAATATTATAGGGAGGAGTGATTTTTTGTGAAAAAAACATATGAGAAGCCGAAAATTGAAGTGTCGGAAATCAAAACCGATGATGTTATAATGATCAGCACACCTTTGGCGGGGAAGCTTTCGGCGGTTACGCTTGATATTTTGGAGCTTGACGGCATGGAGATTTTCAGGTAATAATGGGGAGGAAGTTTTTATGAAGAAATTTGCGGCAATTTTCACAGCGTTTGTGATGCTTATGGGTATGTGCGGCGGTATTGACGCTTCAGCCCAAGCAAGCGAAGCTGACCATTGGTATATTTCAGACACAGATTGGACAACCGTTCCGGAAGATGCGGTGTTCACCGTTCCTTCGGGAAAAGCCGTTGAAGGCTTAAGCTTAAACGGCAAAACGGTTCAGCAGGGCGATGGTGTGACCCCGTGGATAAACGGATTCTCCTCCGCGGACAAAAACTGGGTGTATGACTCGGAAAACGGCACGCTCACGCTTTCCGCGCGGTATATTTTATCGGATTTGGATTTATTTGATAAAAACGGGCTTACTTTTGTTTTAAGCTTTACCGACGGAGAAAGTGTGAATTTAAAGCTTAACGGAAAGAAAAAATGGTTTAAGCTTGCAAGCGTAATCACAGACATGTCATCGGCTTTAACCGATTGGTCATCCGATAACGCGGTCGGCTATAAAAGCACCGAAATAAAGCCTTTGGAAACATGGTTTGTAACCGCTTCAAGCGTTGTCGGTTCTCTTCCGTCAAAGCTTTTTGATAGCTCAAAAAACGAATATCACTCATATTATAAGCATGACGGCAGCTTTATATACAGATTCGAAGCTCCGCACTATATTGAGGTGGACATGGGAGAAAGAACATCCGTTTCCGGTGTAAGATACGTTCCCAGAAGCACCAATACCTCCGGCTCCTGGGTGGGCGTTGAATATTACGGCTCTTCCGACGGAGAAGACTGGAAAAAAATCGCAACGGGGATGTATCCCGGGACTTACGAAGAAAGTGTGACGGACTTCGGCAAAAACGTAAGCTATCGCTATTACAGGGTGAAAATCACCGCATCCACTTCGGGCTATGCCACGGGGGATGAGCTTCATTTTTTAAAGCCGAAGGCAAGCTTTGAGAAAAAAACCGCGGATGCTTCAACGGGAAGCGGCGCTTCCTGGGCGCTTTCCGTTGCACCGAATTCTGTCAGCGAGGTTTATTTTGACGGAACGAAGCTTGATGAAGAAAGCTATTTATTGAGCGGAGCAATGTTTTCTTTAAATGCGGAATTTGTTAAATCCAAAGCTTTGGGAGAACACAGTGTGAAGGCGATTTTTGACAACAGCTTTATGGAGGTTGCCCTTACAATCGATGATAAGGCCTCCGCACTTGCGGCGGCGAAGAGCGCGGCAAAGGCAGAACTTGCCGTTTTCGGGGACCATGCATCGAGCTATACAGAGGAAATTGACTCAAAAACCACGGAGGAAGCGGTTTTTGAATGTGCGGATACGGCACTTTCGGCTCTCGGCGCGGAAATCAAAGCCTTAAGCTATACCGCTTCGGAAAGCTTTGGGGCACCCGAAATAAAAACAAATTATGTTACGGCTGACGGAAAAAGGCTTGGAGATACTTCGGCGGTTACGGCATCAAACGGAAAGGTTAAGGCAACGGGCCTCGGCCGTGCGCTTATTTTAAGCGGCGGAAAATACATATTGATTAAAACAACACCTTCGCCCCTTATGCTTGTTTTAATTTCCGGCCAGTCCAACGCCGCGGGCGACACTTCGAACTATCTTGAGGCACCCTCCGCAACCGGTGATTACGAGGGGCGCTATTACATAACGAACGCCTTAAACTGCGATAGGGAGCTTGATAAAATCACCTTTGCGGACGCGGCTTTTGCCGCGAAAAACGGCGGACGCCCCGACATCGGAGAGGATGACTACAGCTGGAAGCGCGGCGGCTATTTAAATTCCGCGGCGGCGGCAAGCCAACTGGGCGCAAGGCTTTCTGACGAATTTGATATGCCTGTTTGGGTTGTGAATACCGGTATATGCGGCCAGGTGATTGACCAATTTGACCCCACAAAATCAAAGACGGCCTATATAAAAACGGTAAGCTATATGGAAAGAGTGCGCGAACTCATCGAAAGCAACGGGCATTTCATCATCGATGAGGAAAAAACGGGAATGTTCTGGCTTCAGGGAGAGTCGGACGGAATAGGCACAACAAGCGAGGATTCCATGGCGGACTATAAAAATATGTTCATGAACATGTATCACGGGCTTGAAACACAATGCGGTATAAACTATTGCGGAATATGGCTTGTGCGCGCCGGTGTTAATTCAAACGTGCCGAAGGATTTTGAAATGTCCGGCCCGAGGCTTGCTCAGGTGTATATGGGCAACTCTTCCGCGGAGGAATATAAAAACATCTATCTTGTTTTAAACACGGATATATGGCGCACGGATGCAGGCGTTAAAGCATATTTCGAAACGCGCCACCCGGATGCCGAGGCGTTTAAAGCATACTACGGCTATGACAGGCCGACAACACTTTCGGAAATTAAGCCCGGGCTTCACCATTCGCAGAAGGGCTATAACGAGTTGGGTGATGTGGCAGGTTGTGTTATCAAAAAAATTCTTTCCGGCGAAAAGGAAACCGTGACGGATGTATATCTTGCGGATTTCTACGGCAACGATGCGGAAAGCATCAGCGTTAATGCGGGCGAAACTGCGGTTTTGGTGCCGATGGTAACAAAGCCCTACTGTAACGCAAATCTTAACCTTACGGTGAAAATAACGGACGAAAGCAAGGCAAAATATGACCCCGAAGCATTCACCGTTAAAGGAATTTCCGAGGGCACAACCGAGGCGGTGCTTTATTACGGAACGGAAAGGCTAACCTCCTGCACCGTGACGGTTAATGCTTCCGCGATTACGGATGAGGTTTTGCGCGACAGAACAAAATGGACTGTTACGGCTTCAAGCTATTGGTCGAGTCCGGGAAGGGTGGCGAAAAACCTTATCGATTCCGACACTGCAACAAGCTGGACGGCGGACATAACAAGCAAGGTAACCGAAGAAAACCCCCAATATTTTGAGATTGAGCTTCCCTCCGCAACAAAGGTTTCCGGCTTTTCGTTTAGTTCGTATGACGATAATAACGGCTTTCCCTTAAAATATGAAATTTATATCGATTCGGGAAGCGGAGCTTATGAAAAGGTGAAGGAAGGTACGTATGTTATAGGCGATTATGTGAAGCACGCAAAATATGACATTCCGTTTTCCTATAACTACACGGCAAAGAGGGTCAAATTTGTGTTCCTTGAAGGTGTCAGCGGATATGCCGCAATGAGCGAGGCATACCTTGCAGAGGAAAACTCCGAGCTTTCGGATTATAAGGCGGCGACGGCAAAAATCAGCATAACCGCAGCCGAAAGCGGCGTTTATACGGACGGAACCGGCATAGTGCGGTTTATAACCAAAATTGACGAGCTTTCGGGCGGAGAGGTTGATTATTACGGCTCATACGCGGTGGAAACATCAAGCTTCGACGCCGAAAGCATAAGCCTTTTGAACAAGGTAACGGTTCAGGATTCCGGCACCGTGCCGCAGAAGGGCGACACATACGCACTGGATGTTCACAGCATTGCGCAAGAACACTTTGATAAAGGCATAACATGCATAAGCTTTGTGAAGCTTAAAGGAATTGACGAGGTTATATATTCCGAAGCGAAGGTGAACAACGGCGTGAAAAAAGATGTTACGCTCGGAAACAATCCTTATGCGAAAGGCAACGAAATCAAAATAACCGAAAGTAATGTGAAGATCCACGGAAGATACATTGTGGATTCCGAAACCGGGCTTATAAAATCCTCGTTTTCCGCGTCGGGAATCGAGGCAACCTTTGAAGGAACAAAAATAAGCGTTCGCTTTAATGCCGACCGCGACGCATATATTTACGCTTGGGTGGATGATAACATTCAATTTTCCGAAAGTGAGGATGAAGACGGAAGAATCTTCGTTTCCGCAGGCGATAACGAAATAAAAATCGCGGATAACCTTGCCGAGGGTACGCATACGGTAACGGTGCTGAAGGCGAACGAGGGTGCGGATAACGTTATTGCTTGGAATAGCTTCGTGACGGACGGCACACTCGGAAATGTTCCTTCGGCGAAAAGCAGAAAGATTCAGGTTGTGGGCGATTCCATCACCGCCGGTGCAAGCACCCTTCACAAGGGCGGCTATTATAAAGCGGATATACAGTATAACGACGGCGTAAGAAGCTATGCACCCTGCATTGCAAGAGCGCTTGGCGCGGACATTGAGGTTTTCGCTCAGCGCGGGCTTTCGATGACATATTCTATGGGCACGAATCCGCTGCAATATAACAAGGTTAATCCCTTTGCCGCAAATGCGGACATTGAGTTTAGCGAGCTTTGGAGTCATAAAACCTTTGAGCCTGATTTGATAATTCAGTGCAACTGGTGGAACGAGTGCTACGGCAAAATCGATTCCAAGGTGAAGGACAAGGTTGCAGCAGGCAAGACGGAGGATGAGGCAAAGCGGGAAACCGCGGAGGAGATAACCGCGACTTACGTGAATGTGATTACCATGCTGAAGACGGCGCACCCCAACGCAAAAATCATGCTTGTTTCCGGAACAGAGCGGCAGGATTTTATCGATATATTAAATGCCGCAATCCAAGAATACGGTAAAACCAATGAAGCAGATGACATCACGGTTATGACCTATACGCATTCGGAGCTGGCAAATTCCCTTGCGGCGAGCACGTTATATGCCCATCCCAATCCCAAAGGACATATGGATATGGCGGAGCAGATGCTGCCCCAAATCAAAAGCTTTATGGGCTGGGAATAAGACAAATGTGACAAAAGAAATTTAACGGTTGTTAAAAAACAAAGATGCGGGGCGGTGCCTTGCATCTTTGTTTTCCTCTGAAAATACGCTATCGATTGACATTTTTTTCTTTCGGTGCTATACTTGCTGAAAAGAAAGGTTTGATAAGAATGATAAATATAAGAAAATTTGAAGAAAAAGACATACCGGAAATGGTGAAAATCTGGAACGGAGTTGTGAAAGAGGGGAATGCCTTTCCGCAAGAGGAGCTCCTGGATGAGGACACCGGATATGAATTTTTTTCGCTGCAAACCAAAAGCGCGGTGGCGGAGGATACCGAAGCAAATGAAATTGTCGGTCTGTACATCCTTCATCCGAACAACATCGGAAGGTGTTCTCATATTTCGAACGCAAGCTATGCCGTGAAGAAAGAGCGGAGAGGAATGCATATAGGTGAAGCACTTGTGACGGATTGTATAAAAAGCGCAAAGGAAGAAGGCTTTGGCATACTTCAGTTTAACGCCGTGGTAAAAACAAACTTTTCCGCAAGACATCTATATGAAAAGCTCGGCTTTATAAGCCTCGGGACGATAAAAAACGGGTTCAGAAAAGATGACGGAGCCTACGAAGATATCTGTCCTTATTATATCGAAGTGTGATGCTTACGGACGTATGACAACAAGGACGGCGGACAAATTTTACGGTTCCGAGAAGTGCTGTGCTCTGATTGCATCGGGTAACGGATTTTAACAAAAAATACTTGATTAAAGCTTGAATGTATGATATACTCTTGATATATTGTATAAGAAAAACAACGAATTAAAACGGAGGAGAAAAATGAAAAGATTATTTGCTTTGCTTCTTGTAATCATTATGCTTATGTGCTCTGTTTATGCCGAGGAGAGTGAAATTAAAATCACAGTCAACGGCTATGATGTGGAGTGCGACACGGCACCCGTCATAAAAGAAGGGCGCACGCTTTTGCCTGTGCGCGCAATCTGCCAAGCCGTCGGGGCCTCGGTTTCGTGGGACGGTGCCAAAAGCGAGGTCACGGTAAAAGGGTATGACTATAAAATGGTCATGCAGGTGGGAAGCACGGAGCTTCTGCTTTATTTTGACGAAAGCGATGAGCCGCTTACCTTCACATGCGAGGTTGCTCCCGAAATAATAGGCGGAAGGGTTATGCTTCCGCTCAGAGCTATGTGTGAGGCGTTGGATTTTGCCGTATCCTGGAACAATGAAGAAAGAAGGGTGGACGTGGTGCAAAACATTTATCCCGTAAAAGATAATGACGGCGGCGTGAAAATCGAAAAATCGCTTGTTAAGGTGCACGGAAGATTTGCTGCAGACGGCGGGCTTATTTATTCGAGCATGTCCGCCTCAGGCATTGAAATAAGATTCAAGGGAACCTCATTAAGCCTTGCCGTGAACAATTCCGCCGAAGGATATATTCACGTATTTGTTGACGGGGACGAGGAGCTTTCCTTCGAATACACGGATGACAGAAGAATTCTTCTTCCCAAGGGTGAACAGAAAATAACGCTGGCCGAAAACCTTTCCGACGGCATTCACACGGTTAAGGTGTTAAAGGCTAACGAAGGAATATTCAATAAAATAGGCTGGGAAAAGCTTTATACCGACGGAGAAATATTGCCTCCTCCCATATCAAAATCCAGAAAAATCCAGATAGTCGGCGATTCCATTACCTGTGGCTCGGCAAGTCTTAACTTCCCCGAAAACGCAAACGGCTCATCCTCGGGCATAAAATATGAGGATGCGCTCCAGTCTTACGCTTCTTATGTTGCACGTGCGTTTGACGCCGATGCGGAGTTCTTCTCAAAGAGCGGACTTTCCATGTATAACGTAATAAGAAATCAGCAAGTTCCGCTTTACGAAAAAGCAGATCCTTTCGCAAACTATAACGAGCAGTGGGATCATACACTGTTTGAGCCGGATTTGATTATTCAGTTTAACTGGATAAACGAATATGTAGGAAAGGTTCAGCGCGACGGAGTCAGCATAAATGAAATCAGAAAAATATATGTTCAAATGCTTGAAATGTTCAGGAAAGACCATCCCAACGCCAAGCTCATGCTTGTTTCGCAGAGCGACCAGAAAGAATTTATCGATATGTTAAAATCGGCCATACGCCAGTTCGGATTAACGAACGATGCTTCGGGTATAACCGTAATGACTTATTCGCCTTCCGTGCTGGTAAATTCAGGGCATCCTCATCCGGAGGGGCACTATAATATAGCGCAGGCGTTTATTCCTCAAATCGAAGAATTTATGGGCTGGAAGGCCAACTAAGGCTTGACAAATAGCTTTAACGGTGATATAATAATTTAAGAGATTAGAGATGCAAGGCGATGCTTTGCATCTCTATGCCTTTTTAGGGGGGATGAATATGGACAGAGCCTTTGTTTCGGATGAGCTTGAAAGGTCACCCGTTATCGCCGCAACGGATAGGACGGGCTGGAAAAAGGCGGTTTTATCGGAGGCCGGAGTGCTGTTTCATTTGAATACGGGGATTTTTTCCGTGAAAAAGGAGATTGAGCTTGCCAAGGAGCATAATAAAACGGTGTTTATACACATTGACCTGGCGGAGGGTATAGGGAAGGATTCCGAGGGACTGCGGTTTTTGAAAAAAATCGGTGCTGACGGAATTATCAGCACACGCTCACCGCTTATAAAATCCGCCGCGGAGGAGGGACTTTTAACCGTTCAGCGCTTTTTCGCGCTTGACTCAAAGGGTATTCATTCCATACGTGACATGATGAATTTATCGCACCCGGATTTTGTGGAAATCATGCCCGGGGTTATCCCGAAGGTAATAAGCCTTTTTGCGGACGGCCCGGTTCCGGTTATCGCCGGAGGTCTTATCGAAACCAAGGCAGAAATAACCGCCGCGCTCTCAAACGGCGCCGCGGCAATATCAACCGGCAAAGCGGAGCTTTGGTCGCTTTGAAGGACATTTTCGAAAATCAATCTTTTATAAATTTGAAGGGAAGCTAAAAATGACATTTTTTCTTGAAACCATATTAAGAACGCTTGCCTCCGTTTTAATCGGCGGAGTAATAGGAAGTGAGAGAGCGCGCCACGGCAGAGCGGCGGGAATGCGCACGCATATTTTGGTGTGCCTAGGTGCATGCATGACATCGCTCACCAGTGTTTACGTTTCGGAGATATTGGGTATGAGCGGTGATGCGTTCAGAATACCCGCGCAGGTAATTTCCGGCGTCGGATTTTTGGGTGCAGGCATGATAATTTTGAAAAACAACAGCGTTATAACCGGCCTTACAACGGCGGCCGGTGTGTGGACAACGGCAACGATCGGCGTTGCGCTGGGCTTCGGCTTTTATACCGGCGCGATAATCGTTGCGGCGCTTTTTCTTGCAACGATAATGTTTCTTACGCGCTTTGAGCGCTACAAAAAAAGCACGGAGATAATATATGTGGAAATCGATTCCCCTTCTGCGGTTAACGCGGTATTGAAGGAGCTTGAAAAGATTGTTTCGGATATGGGCTCGTGCCGGATTTTCCCGCCGAAATCGGGAGTTGCGGGAAATGTAGGAATAAGCATAATTACGGATTCAAGGCTCGAAACGGATTTGTCGGAGCTTTGTAATATAGAGCATATTGTTTATGCGGTGGAAGAATAGGAGAGAGCTTAATGATTTATGATGTTGCGATAGTGGGTGCCGGCGTTATAGGCGCGATGACCGCACGCGAGCTTACGCGCTATAAGCTTTCGTTGTGCCTGCTTGAAAAGGAAAATGATGTTTCGATGGGGGCATCCAAAGCGAATAGCGGAATAATCCACGGCGGCTTTGACCCGGAGCCGGGAACGCTTAAGGCGAAAATGAACGCACTCGGAGTTCCGCTTTTATATGAGGCGGCGCGTGAGCTTAAGGTTCCGCATAAAAACAACAAGTCGATGATTTTGGCATTCGGCGAAGAGGAAGAGCGCACGCTTTTAAGCCTTTACGAGCGGGGAAAAGAGAACGGCATTTCGGATTTAACGATTGTTTCGGGCGACGAAGCGCGCAAAATCGAAAAAAATATATCGAAGGATGTTACGAAGGCGTTGATTTCGGGCACCGCCGGCATAATCTGCCCGTATCAGCTTACCATTGCCGCGGCAGGAAACGCCATGGATAACGGTGCGGAGCTTAAAACGAATTTCGAAGCCGTGAAAATCGAAAAAGAGGACGGCGTGTTTAAAATAACCGCGGCGGATAATCGTGAGATTTTTGCGCGCTATATCGTAAATGCCGCAGGCGCTTATTCGGACAGGGTTGCGAAAATGGCGGGTGATACGTTTTTTGAAATCATCCCCCGCGCCGGAGAATACCTCATTTTGGATAAAGCCGAGGGGAATACAGTTTCGCACACTATTTTCCGCGTTCCCACTAAGGACGGCAAGGGTATTTTGGTAACACCTACGGCGGATAACAACCTGATGCTCGGACCTACGGCAACAAGGACGGACGCTCCGGACAACACAAAAACCACAGAGGAGGGGCTTGGCGCGGTTACGCGCCTTGCGACATCAAGCGTTCCGTGTGTAAACACACGAAACGTCATCACCTCGTTTACGGGTGTCAGAGCCTCCGAAGAGAACGGCGATTTTATCATAAAAGCATCGGATAGGATTGAAAATCTCATCCATGCGGCGGCAATCGATTCTCCCGGTCTTACCTCTTGCGTGGCAATCGCAAAGCGGCTTGTTGAAATTTTGTCCGAACAGGGTTTGAAGCTTGAAAGCAATTCCGAGTTCAGCCCTATAAGGGAAGGCGTTCACAAGGTTTCGGAAATGACCGATGAGGAGAAGGACGGCTATATCAAGGCGCATCCCGAATACGGAAGAATTATCTGCCGATGCGAGGGAATAAGCGAGGGTGAAATTTTAGAAGCCCTTGACATGAATCCGAAGCCTACCGACCTTGACGGTATAAAGCGCAGGGTGCGTGCCGGAATGGGACGTTGTCAGGGAGGCTTCTGCTCGCCCTACGTTATGCGAATAATTTCCGAAAAAATCGGCATTCCCATGGAGAAAATAACGAAAAAGGGCGGAAAATCAAACATGTTGACGGGCGGTGCAAAATGATGATAAAGCATGATATAGTAATTATCGGCGGAGGGCCTGCCGGAATGGCGGCGGCCGTTGCGGCATACGATTCCGGCGTGCACGATGTTGTTGTTTTGGAGCGCGAGGAGTCGCTCGGAGGTATATTAAAGCAGTGTATTCATAACGGCTTCGGGCTTCACAAGCTGGGAGAGGAGCTGACAGGGCCGGAGTATGCCGCTGTGTACGAAAAGCAGGTTAAAGAGCGAGATATAAAGGTTTTCTATAACACAATGGTAACCGAGATTACCAAGGACAGAATTGTTACGGCTCAGTCCGTCGAAGGAATGATGAAGATAGAGGCGGGCGCTGTAATTCTTGCCATGGGCTGCCGCGAGAGAAGCAGGGGGGCTTTGAACATTCCGGGTACCCGCCCCGCCGGCGTATACAGTGCCGGAACCGCGCAGAAGCTTATAAATACAGAGGGCTTCTTTGTCGGCAGGAGGGTTGTTATTTTGGGGTCGGGCGACATCGGCCTTATTATGGCGCGAAGAATGACGTTTGAAGGTGCCAAGGTTGAGGCGGTTTGCGAAATCATGCCTTATTCCGGCGGCCTTAAAAGAAACATCGTCCAGTGCCTGGAGGAT
>CAZRUB010000026.1:0-12113 GCA_964603185.1 uncultured Ruminococcus sp. | reverse complement strand
CGTTGCATATACCGCACATAAGCCCCTCGCGATTTTCAAGCATTTCGTTAACCGCTTCCTTGACCGCGGCATTTCTGAAAAATGCCGTGATGAATTTTCCGCTTCCCTCCGGCTCATCTCCGCCCGAAAAGCCGCCGGGAATGAATATCATCTGTCTTGGCGCTGTTTTTTTCGAAAAGTCTTCAGCGCTTTTTTTGATAAGCTCCGAGGTTATATTTTTAATTATGAAAATTTCGCCCTCGGCACCGGCATCCTCCGCCGCTTTTTTGGATTCATATTCGCAGTTGGTTCCCGGAAATACCGGTATGAGCACCTTGGGCTTTGCTGTTTTTATGTGTGATGAAAAAGCCGGGGAGCTTTTTCCCGTTAAGGTTTCTATATTTGTACAGAGGCTTTTCCTTGTGCAGGGATACACGCCTTCAAGCTTTGCTTCCGAAATTTTCAAAAGCTCCGAAACCGCCGCTTTTTCGCCGTCAAAATACAAGACAGCGTCGTCCGTTACCTCGCCTATCACATCCTCCGTCAGCGCCTCTCCTTCCAAAATGAACGAGCCGTAGGAAAGGGAGAAAAGCTCCTCGGCGGTTATTCCGAAAATGCGAGCGCCGAGCCCGTTTCCGAAGCACATTTTCATAACGGCCTCCGCCGCGCCGCCCATTCCGGGAGTATAGCACGATACGGCCCTTCCGCTTCTCAAAAGCTCCGTAACCTTGCTTACCGTGCGCTTAAAATCCTCTGCTTCCGGCAGACCGTTAACATATTTTGGGCGGATAAACGCGATTTTGTTTCCCGCCTTCTTAAATTCGGGCGAAACGGCGTTTTCCGCTTTTCCCGTTGTTACCGCAAAGGAAACAAGCGTGGGCGGAACGGAAATATTCTCAAACGTACCGCTCATCGAGTCCTTTCCGCCTATCGATGCTATGCCCAGGTCAAGCTGAGCGCGAAGCGCGCCCAAAAGTGAAGAGAACGGCAGGCCCCAAAGCTCAGACGCCTTGTCGGGACGGGGAAAGTATTCCTGGAAGGTCAAATATGTGTCATTCAAATCCGCGCCGGAGGCTATAAGCTTCGAAACGGATTCCGTCACCGCAAGATATGCACCGTGATACGGGCTTTTTTCCGATACATAGGGATTATATCCGTATGCCATGAATGAGCAATCGTCGGTATATCCGCTTTCCAGTGAAACCTTCTGCACCATAGCCTGCGCGGGAGTAAGCTGATATTTTCCGCCGTAGGGCATCAAAACCGTGCCGGCGCCTATTGTGGAGTCAAAGCACTCCGAAAGTCCGCGCTTGGAGCATATATTCAAATCGTCCGCCAGGGCGCGCATTCCGTCTTCAAAGTTCTCGGGAATTTCTCTTTCGTACCTTTCCGCCTTCTTAACCGTCACGTCCGTTTTCTTCGGTGCACCGTTGGAATCAAGAAATTCACGGCTTATATCCACTATATTTTTTCCGTTAAAGCGCATAACAAGGCGCTTTTCTTCGGTTACATCGGCGATGGTGGTTGCGTTTATGTTCTCTTCCTCGGCAAGACGCAAAAACATATCCGCGTCGTTTTTATCCACAACAACCGCCATACGCTCCTGTGATTCGCTTATCGCAAGCTCCGTTCCGCTCAAGCCCTCATATTTTTTCGGAACCTTATTCAAATCAATGCTGAGTCCGTCCGCAAGCTCGCCTACGGCAACCGAAACACCGCCGGCACCAAAGTCGTTGCATCGCTTTATCAAGCGTGAGGCCTTGGGATTTCTGAAAAGGCGCTGAAGCTTCCTCTCCTCGGGAGCGTTACCCTTTTGAACCTCCGCTCCGCATGTTTCAAGGGATGATGCATTGTGCGATTTGCTGGAGCCCGTTGCACCGCCGCAGCCGTCGCGTCCGGTTGCGCCCCCCAATAAAATAACAACATCGCCGGGCGCGGGCCTTTCTCTTCTGACATTTTTTTCGGGTGCCGCGGCAATAACCGCGCCTATCTCCATTCTCTTAGCCGCATAGCCGTCATGGTAAATTTCATCAACAATTCCGGTTGCAAGCCCTATCTGGTTACCGTATGACGAATATCCCGACGCCGCACCGGTTACAATCTTTCTCTGGGGAAGCTTGCCCTTTATTGTTTCGGAAACGGGCTTTAACGGATCTGCCGCGCCCGTCACTCTCATTGCGCCGTAAACATAGCTTCTCCCCGACAAGGGATCGCGAATTGCGCCGCCTATACAGGTTGCCGCTCCGCCGAACGGCTCAATCTCCGTGGGATGGTTATGGGTTTCGTTTTTGAAAAGCAAAAGCCAAGGCTCCTT
This sequence comes from uncultured Ruminococcus sp., assembly GCA_964603185.1. Lineage (GTDB taxonomy): Bacteria > Bacillota > Clostridia > CAKSNL01 > HGM11501 > HGM11501. The sequence continues at coordinate 9,820 of CAZRUB010000026.1, read as the reverse complement.
TTTACCGTCAACGCTAACATCCATTTTAACCGTGCATGCATTAATCTCCTCCGACTCGTCAAGCTTCGGCAAAAGCCCCTTTTTCTTTAATGCCTTAACCGCAACGGTTGCCATATCCATAAGGCAAACCGGCTTCTTCACGCCAAGCTCTTCCCTTAATTTCAAATAGCTTTCATATTCTTTTTCGATAAATTCATCCTCAAACACCACATTCCTTATTCCCGTCAAGAAGGTTGTGTGCCTGCAATGATCCGACCAATATGTGTCAATAACGCGAATTTCCGTAATTGTGGGGTTTCTTTTTTCGCCCTTAAAGTATTCTCTGCAAAACTTAAGGTCATCGGAATCCATCGCCAAGGAACAGCGATTTATAAATTCGGGAATCTCCTCATCCGAAAGAGAGGTAAAGCCTTCCAAAACCTCCACCTCACCCGGGTCGGGATATTCGTTTTTCAGGGTTTCGGGCTTTTCAAGCCTTGCCTCACGCGACTCCACGGGATTTATTACATACTTTTTTATTTTTTCCATATCTTCATGGGATACGTCACCCGTGACGATGTATATTTTCGCGCTTTTTATAATGGGACGCTCCCCCCGGGATATAATCTGAATGCACTCCGCCGCGGACTCCGCCCTCTGGTCAAACTGACCCGGAAGTGCCTCGACCGCAAACACATTTTCCCCGCTCAAATCAAGCGTTTCGTATACAATATCAAGCTGAGGCTCGGAAAATACGGTGTTTTTCGCATATTCAAAAAGCTCATGCGAAATATTTTCCGCGTCATATCTTTGGATTATCCTTACATTCTTTATGCCTTCAAGTCCCAAAAGCGTTTTAAGGTCGGAGCAAAGCGCTTTCGCCTCAACCGCAAGCTCTGCCTTCTTTTCGGAATATACTCTTTCAACCATTACAAAGCCTCCTTGGCGCCAAGCGCCTTTTTTCCGATGTCATGTCTGTAAAAGGCGTCCTTAAACGTTATTTTATCCGCCAAACGATACGCCTCGTCAATTGCTTTTTCAAGCGTCGGCGCGGTTTTTACCGCACCCAAAACTCTTCCTCCGTCGGTATAAAGCCCGTCCGCCTTTTTTAGGGCTCCCGCAAATACAATGCTCCTCGCCTCCGACGCGGGATATTCGATTTTATAGCCTTTTTTATATCCCTCCGGATATCCGCCCGATGCCATTATAACGCAGCATGCGGCATTTTTGCCGAACCTTACGGGAACGGAAGAAAGCCTGCCCTCCGTCACCGCGCGCATTATTTCAAGCAAATCCGATTCCAAAAGCGGAAGCACAACCTGCGTTTCGGGATCACCGAAGCGGCAATTGTATTCTATTACCTTGGGGCCGTCCTTCGTCAGCATAAGCCCGAAATAAAGACAGCCGCGGAAGGTGCGTCCTTCCTTATTCATTGCTTCGACCGTAGGCTTAAATATTTTTTCCTCGCACTCTTTTGCAACGGCCTCGGTATAATACGGATTGGGCGCAATCGTTCCCATTCCGCCGGTGTTTAAGCCTTCATCATTATCGTGCGCTCTTTTGTGATCCATGGACGATACCATCGGAATCAGGGTTTTTCCGTCCGTGAACGAAAGCACCGATACCTCCGGCCCCTCTAAAAATTCCTCGATAACAATATTTTCTCCGCTTTTTCCGAACACCTTGTCCCGCATCATGGATATAACCGCATTTTTCGCTTCCTCACGCGTTTTCGCGATTATAACACCCTTTCCGAGTGCCAGTCCGTCCGCCTTTATAACGGTGGGAACGGGGGCTTCTTCAAGATAGGAAAGCGCATCCTCCAAATTTGAGAATACCTCATATTTCGCCGTGGGAATATTATATTTTTTCATCAGGCCCTTCGCAAAAACCTTACTGCTTTCAATTTCCGCCGCCGCCTTGTTGGGGCCGAAGGCGGGAATTCCCGCCTTTTCAAGCTCATCAACCATTCCCGCGGCAAGCGGGTCATCCGGTGCCACCACCACATAATCGATTTTGTTTTGAACCGCAAACTCAACGACTTTTTCCGTTTCGCTTGATTTGATATTCACCAATACGGCGTCATCCGCCATACCGCCGTTTCCCGGCAATGCGTAAATTTCCGAAGCTTCACTGCTTTCCTTAAGCTTTTTTATTATGGCGTGCTCCCTGCCGCCCTGTCCGATGACCATTATCTTCATAATCAGCTTACTCCCTTCGTCAGTGATGGAAAAGTCTAATGCCCGTAAACGCCATTACCATGGAATATTTGTTGCAGGTGTCGATAACAATGTCATCCCTTATGGAGCCTCCGGGCTCTGCAACATATTTTACGCCGCTTAGGCGCGCGCGCTCAATATTATCGTCGAAAGGGAAAAACGCGTCAGAGCCGAGCGAAACATTATCGATGCTCTTCAAAAACGCGTTCGCCTCATCCTCCGTCAGCGGCTCGGGGCGGCGCGTGAAAAAGCGCTGCCATACACCGTCAGCGGTAACATCCTCCTCGTTTTTGTTTATGTACCCATCAACAGCATTATCTCTGTCCGCCCTTTTAATATCGTCCTTGAAGGGAAGCTCCAGAACCTTCTCGTGCTGACGCAAAAACCATGTGTCCGCCTTCTGCCCCGCAAGACGGGTGCAATGAATCCTGGACTGCTGACCCGCACCGACACCGATCGCCTGCCCTCCGTATGCATAGCAAACCGAGTTCGACTGGGTGTATTTCAATGTGATGAGCGAAATCAAAAGGTCACGCTTGGCTTCTTCGGGAAGAAGCTTATTCTCCGTAACTATATTGCCGAGAAGTGCTTCGTTAATTTCAAAATTATTTCTGCCCTGTCTGAAGGTTATGCCGAAAACCTGCTTTTCTTCAATTTCCTCGGGCTCATAGGAAGCGTCGATTTTCACTATGTTATAGCTTCCGGAGCGCTTTGTTTTGAGAATTTCAAGCGCCTCCGGCTCGTATCCCGGAGCAATAACTCCGTCGGATACCTCACGCTTTATCAAAAGAGCGGTTGTTTTGTCGCACACCTCCGAAAGCGCAACCCAATCTCCGAAGGAGCAAAGCCTGTCCGTTCCGCGGGCGCGCGCATATGCCGAGGCCAGGGGCGAGTCGTCAAGTCCTTCGATATCATCCGCGAAGCACATTTTCTTCATTGTGTCCGAAAGCTTTATTCCGACCGCCGCGGATGTGGGGCTTACATGCTTAAAGGAAGCCGCCGCCGGAAGTCCGGTTGCTTTTTTAAGCTCGCGAACCAGCTGCCAGCTGTTCAGCGCATCCAGAAAATTGATATATCCGGGCTTTCCCGCAAGAATTTCTATTGGGAGCTCTCCCTGCTTCATATATATTTTGGCCGGCTTTTGATTCGGGTTACAGCCGTACTTAAGTTCAAATTCTTTCATTTTCCGCACCTCACTTGTTTTTATTTATAAGGCGTGACTCATCCTTGCCTGTTTCAAGATTTACATAACGCACATAAAGCGATATTTTATTTTCGGGATTAAGGCTTTTCCAAAGCCTTTCGGAAAACACATCGATATCGTTTTCCGTCGCAATTCTGTCGGGTTCTCCCGAAAAGCTCGGAAGCGGATTTCCGTCCTTATCGTAGGTGTGAATAAAATGCCCCGTTCCCGGAAGCGAGGGGTAGGAAAAGGTGTATCTTGCCGCTTTTTTCCCTTCGGGCTCCATACTCTTTAATATGCTCATCTCATAATTGAAATCGCCCTCGTCAAATTCCAAAACGGCGCTTATCCTGGGGGTAAAATTCGGAGCGTCCGGCTCAAAGGTGCGTGTTTTTAATATGTCCTTAAAATCAACACCGCTTTCAAAGCCGTGAATCACGGTATCGGTCTGGTCACCGTTCGTCACCACAAGCTTATTTTCGTAAACCGCAAGTGCTCTGTATATGATAAGCGACGGGTCGGAAACCTTCGCCTCATCATACGGACGGGTGTAAACATCGGCGCCGTCCTCCGCAAAAATCCTGTTTCTGCTGTTTTCACTGCGTCCCATGATAAAATACGCCGCAACCGCATTTTTCGCATCGGGCGTCGTTCCGACAATTATTCCTCTGCCGGCATATGAGTTATTTTCAAGAATTTCATAAACAGAATTAATTTTATAATTATCCATATGTTTTCCTTTCTTTTCGGGCCTTTTAAAGCTCTCGGCACACCCTTTCCGTCGCCTCGGGAAGAATTTTCCACTCGGCCAAGCGCATAACCCTTTTTTGAAGTGTTTCCGGCGTATCGTCATCCCTTACGGCAACCGCCTTTTGCATAATTATTTTTCCGCCGTCGGGTATTTCGTTAACGAAATGCACCGTGGCACCGGTCACCTTAACGCCGTATTTTAAGGCCTCCTCATGAACCCTAAGACCGTAAAAGCCCTTTCCGCAGAACGACGGAATAAGCGACGGATGCACATTAATTATCCGTCCCTCATAGCGGCTTATAAATTCGGCACTTAATATCGACATGAAGCCCGCAAGAACAATAACGTCGATTTTCTCTTCGGAAAGCTTTCGAACTATTTCGCTCTCAAACTCGGCTCCGAGCGTCTTTTTTTCGGCGACAAAGCTTTTAATTCCCGCGTTTTTCGCACGCTCCAACGCGTAAGCGGTTGAGCTGCTTGATATAACAAGGCTTATTTTTCCGCTTTTTATAACGCCCTTCTTTTCCGCCCTTATAAGTGCGGCAAGGTTTGTTCCGCCGCCCGAAACCATCACGGCAATTTTCTTCATAATATCACCTTTGACTCCGATTTTACGATTTCGCCTATCACATATGCGTCCTCGCCGGCCTCCCTCAAAATTTTCACCGCATCGTCCGCATCGTTTTTATTTACCGTAATGCTCATTCCGACACCCATGTTGAAGGTGTTGAACATGTCGCGCTCGGGAATATTCCCCTCCGACGCGATAATCTCAAACAAGGGATGAATCCTAACGTCCGATTTGTTGATTTTTGCGCCCAAGCCGTCCGGAATGCTTCTGGGAATGTTTTCGTAAAAGCCGCCGCCGGTAATATGGGATATACCCTTAACCTCAAGCTTTTCAAGCAGGCTTAAAACAGGCTTTACATATATCTTGGTGGGCGTGAGCAGGGCTTCTCCCAGGCTTTGTCCGCCGAGAGAATCCCACTTTTTATCGATATCAAGACCCGATTTTTCGATAACCCTTCTCACAAGCGAAAAGCCGTTGGAATGCACACCCGAAGAAGGAAGCGCAATAACAATATCCCCCGCCTCGGTCTTCTTGTTGTCGATTATTTTATCCTTATCGACTATACCTACCGCGAAGCCTGCCAGATCATACTCATTTTCGGGGTAAAAGCCGGGCATTTCGGCGGTTTCGCCGCCGATTAACGCCGCACCGGACTCTTTGCATCCGTCACACACGCCCTTCACAATATCGGCAATCCTTTCAGGTACGTTTTTCCCGCACGCGATATAATCGAGAAAATACAACGGCTTTGCTCCGGCACATATAATATCGTTTACGCACATTGCAACGCAGTCAATTCCGACGGTGTCATGCTTGTCCAAGGTAAAGGCAATTTTAAGCTTTGTTCCGACGCCGTCCGTTCCGCTCACCAAAACCGGCTTTTTAATATCGGTCATATCAAGCTCAAACAAGCCTCCGAAGCCTCCTATATCGGAAAGCGCCCCGCCCGTGAGTGTGCCTTTAATATGCTTTTTCATAAGCTCTACCGCTCTGTAGCCGGCAGTTATGTCTACTCCCGCCTCTTTATAGCTTTCAGAAAAACTTTTCGTCATTTTCTTCAGTCCTCCCTTTCGGAGATTTTTTTCTCAAATCTGTCCTTTACGATTTTGTCGGGCACGCTTGTGGGATAAGCCGTACCGAAGCAACCTGTGCAAAAGCCGGTGCAGCCCGTGCCCTGCGCAATTTTCGTCACGTTGTCCACGCTTAAATAGCCCAAGCTGTCCGCACCTATAAGCTTGGCGATTTCATCAATCGAGTGCTTGCACGCGATGAGCGAATCCTTCGAATCTATATCCGTCCCGTAATAGCATGCGTTAACAAACGGAGGTGCGGAAATACGCACGTGAATTTCCTTGGCGCCTGCCTCCCGTATAAGATTAACAATTCTTGCGGAGGTGGTGCCGCGCACGATTGAGTCATCTATGAGCACAACTCTTTTTCCCGCAACCGTTTCCTTAACCGGGTTCAACTTTATTCTCACCTTATCCTCGCGGCTTTTCTGCCCCGGAGAAATAAAGGTTCGTCCGATATATTTGTTTTTGATAAATCCCACACCGTAGGGAATGCCCGACTGACGCGAAAATCCTATTGCGGCATCGATTCCCGAATCCGGCACGCCGATTACAATATCCGCCTGAACCGGGTGCTCCAGCGCCAAAAACGCGCCGGCGCGAAGCCTTGCCGAATGAACGGAGCAGCCATCAATAACCGAGTCCGGCCGTGCGAAATAAATATATTCGAAAACGCACATGGATTTTTTCGCCTCATTGCATCTATCCTTTATGCTTTTAACGCCATCCTTGGAAAACACGATTATTTCGCCGGGCTCCACATCCCTTATAAGCTGAGCGCCCACTGCGTCAAGCGCGGCGGACTCAGACGCCACAACATAGGCCCCTTCATCGGTAACGCCGTAGCAAAGCGGCCTGAAGCCGTTGGGATCCCTGACCGCGATAAGCTTTGAGGGCGACATTATAACAAGGGAATACGCGCCCTTAATCACTCCCATCGCCTTTCCGACCGCTTCCTCTATACTTTTCGAATTTATGCGTTCCTTGGTAATTATATAGCTGATAACCTCCGTATCGCTCGTTGTATGGAAAATGGAGCCGTCCATTTCAAGCATGCTTCTGAGCTCATACGAATTGGTAAGGTTTCCGTTATGCGCAAGCGCCATTCTTCCCTTAATGTGATTAACCATAATGGGCTGGGCGTTAAGTCTGCCGTCCGTTCCCGTGGTTCCGTAGCGAACATGACCTACCGCCATGCTCCCCTTCCCCAACGACTCAAGCGCCGAAACGTCAAACACATCGTTTACAAGCCCCACGTCCTTATAGCTCTTAAACACACCGTCGTCGTTAACAACAATTCCCGCGCTTTCCTGCCCTCTGTGCTGAAGGGCAAAAAGTCCGTAATAGGTGTCATGCGCAACATCGGAATTATCCTTGCGGAAAATTCCGAAAACGCCGCATTCTTCTCTTATGCCGCTCATCGGTTACCTCCGAAAATTCTTGTCATCATTTCGCTGTAGGCTTCCTCCACATTTCCCAAATCTCTTCTGAATCTGTCCTTGTCAAGCTTCTCATGTGTGGTGGAATCCCAAAATCTGCATGTATCCGGCGATATTTCGTCCGCCAAAATAATTTCACCGTCCGGAGTTTTTCCGAATTCGATTTTGAAATCAACCAAATCGATGTTGATTTTTTTGAAGAAATCCCTTAAGAACGCATTTATCTTAAATGTGTATTCCGTTATCTTGTCAAGCTCCTCCTTTGTCGCCCAACCGCATGCCAAAATGTGATAATCATTTACCATGGGGTCGCCAAGCTCATCATCCTTATAGCAAAACTCCAACGTGGGGCAAAGAAGAGCCTTTCCCTCCTCCACGCCGAAGCGCTTGGAGAAGGAGCCTGCCGCAATATTTCTTACAATAACCTCAAGCGGAACGATTTTTACGCGTTTAACAAGCGTTTCCCTGTCATTCAGCTCCTCAACATAGTGTGTGGGAACGCCTTCCTTTTCAAGGAGCGACATAAGATAGTTGGACATCTTGTTGTTCACAACGCCTTTTCCCGAAATTGTGCCCTTTTTAAGTCCGTTAAACGCTGTCGCATCATCCTTGTAGGAAACGATATAAAGCTTATCGTCCTCCGTTGCATAAACCTTTTTTGCTTTTCCTTCATAGAGCATTTCCTTTTTTTCCATCATTATGACCTCCTGTTAATTAATTGATAAATTTTTATCCTTTTGCAAAACCTTTTCTTTTTCCTCCGCCCGCATTTTCAACAGCGATGCATAAAGCAACTCATCACCTGTGGCAATTATTTCGGCGGCAAGAAGCGCCGCGTTTTTTCCCGCATCCACACCGACCGATGCAACCGGCACACCCGGCGGCATCATAACGGTCGACAAAAGCGCGTCCATTCCTTCAAAGCATTTTGATTTACACGGAATGCCTATTATCGGCAAAAGTGTGTTCGCCGCCGCCGCACCGGCAAGGTGAGCCGCCATTCCCGCCACACATATGATAACACCGAAGCCGTTATCTCTCGCTCCTTTGAAAAATTGCGCCGCCTCCTCCGGTGTACGGTGCGCCGAATAAATGTGCACCTCATAAGGAATTTCAAGCTTCTTTAACACCTCCAGCGATTTTTCGACAACGGGCATGTCGCTGTCGGAGCCCATTATTATACCAACTTTCTTCATATGTTCCATCCTTTCCCGTAAAGTGAATAAAGAAGGGCACACTTACCTCCCAATTTCAAGAAGTAAATGTGCCCAGACGGTCGGCTTTCTTTTTATGCTTTGCGGCTCCTTTGTGGTGCTCCACCATAATATCCGTCAGTCACCGCGAAAGCTATTCAACTCATATATTTATTTTAACATACCGGCATTCTTCTGTCAAGTTTTTTTATAAAAAATCAATCGGCCCGCCTTTGATGTATAATCACTCGGATATAACCCAAAAAGCATCACGCCTCCGGATGTCTGACCGCTATAAAAAAGCCTGCCTCTCCCTCAACCGAAATAACCCCGGCAAAGAGCAGTGTTTCATCCTTAACAAAGGTATACAGCGTTCCTTCCGCGCCTTCCCGAGCTATTTTCTGTTCCCCTGAGAATACGGCTCCCAGCTCGTAAAGAATATCGGTATAATCACGTATGCTTAAAGCCTCTTTATCCCGTTCGGTAATATCCGCCGTATCGTATATATAAACGCCGTCCTCGGTCTTTATATATTCAAACGAGTATAAAGCTCCGTAATCCGGTATATTCGTTCCTTCATAGCATTTCATATTTTCCGTATCGTGCAAAATTGTAACCGTGCGACTCCGATCGTCCCACTCCACGACATATCCAAAGCCCTCCGCAGCATAACGTGCGGGAACAAAGGTTCTTTCATCGATTATGAGTGCCGAGGCATCCATCTTCACTTTTTTCCCGTTATAAGCGGCTTCCTTTTCTCCGATGGTAAATTCCACCGTCTTGCCGAGCTTTTCGGCATAAACCGTTTGTGAAGCCGCATCCCATTCCACGCTTGCGCCCATCGCTTCGAAAATCGCCCGCACGGGCACGTAGGTTCTTCCGTCGATTATAACCGGCGAAGCATCAAAAGAAACGTTTTCCCCGCTCACCGTAACGGCTATTTCATTTTCTGCGGCTGAAACAACGCCGAAGCATAAGCATATAATTAATATTATTGTTAAAACAAGTGCCGATTTTTTCATTTTCAAAACTCCTCAAGCTTTTTACGCCGCTGTCGCGCAAAGCCTTAAATTCATTTTATTTGGAATTATGCTCCTCCAAGGTTTTTGAGAAAACTGTCACACCCTCGGAATTAACCTTAAAATAATAATATTCGGTGTTCTCCGGATAAAGCGCCGCCTCAATCGCCGCCTTTCCGGGACTTGCAATAGGCCCGACGGGAAGTCCCTTATACATATATGTATTATAGGGCGAGTCGATTTTCGTATCCTCAATCGACAAAACATCCTTGCGCTCCTTTAATATATACTGCACCGTCGCGCAGGACTGAAGCGGCATACCGATTTTCAGCCTGTTGTGAAAAACGGAGGAAACAAGTCCCATTTCATCGCGGCTTCCCGCCTCACGCTCAATTA
>CAZRUB010000025.1:0-12538 GCA_964603185.1 uncultured Ruminococcus sp. | reverse complement strand
TACGAAGCTGCTTCAAGCCCTTCGATGAAATATATTCGCCGTAGGTATTGGTGAGCGATTCCGGACGGAACGCAATGTTAACGTTCGGCATTGTTTTGTCATACTGCGTCATGCACACATAGTAAAGCGGCATAAGCTCGCGCTCAAACCCGTCAAAATTCGGGTCAACCAGCGTTCTGGTAATTTCCCTGGCTCTGTCGGGGCGGAAATTGAAGAATACAACCGAGTCTCCGGCCGAAATTTTGCCTACCGGAGCACCGTTTTCCGTGGCGATTACGGGGCGGATAAATTCATCGGTCAAAAGCGCGCCGTTTTCGTCCTTTGTTTCGTAGGATGCCTTAACCGCGGAGATAACATCCTCGGTTTTATCCCCCACGCCGTTAACAAAAGCATCGTAGGCTTTTTTAACCCTGTCCCAGTTGGTGTCGCGGTCCATGGCGTAGTATCTTCCGACAACCGTTGCGATTTTGCCGACGCCGGCTTCCTTTATCTTTTCCGAAAGCTCGGAAAGGAAATCAACCCCCGATGTGGGCGAAACGTCGCGTCCGTCCATTATGCAATGAATGAAAACCTCGGAAAGCCCCTCTTTTTTCGCCAAATCGATAAGCCCCTTAAGATGCTCGATATGGCTGTGAACTCCGCCGGAGGATAAAAGCCCCATAAGGTGAAGCGCACTGTTATTTTTTTTGCAATTTTCAACGGCACCCAAAAGCGCTTCGTTGGTGAAAAAGTCCCCGTCGGAGATGGACTTTGTAATTCTTGTCAGCTCCTGATAAACCACGCGTCCGGCACCGATATTCGTATGCCCGACCTCGGAATTTCCCATCTGTCCCTCGGGAAGTCCCACATCCATTCCGCTTGCACCGATTTGGGTATGCGGGCAGGTCTTAAACAGTTTATCGAGATAAGGTGTTTTTGCGGCAAAAATCGCGTTGCCCTCTTCGTTATTGTTTATTCCGAAGCCGTCCATTATTATCAACGCAACCGGTCTTTTCATAAAAATCTTCCTTTCGTGCAGACAGGCGAAATAGCTTACTATTCCGCCTGCCGAAATTTCTTTATTATTTTACGCGTTTGCTATTACCGTAAAGTCCGCGGTCTTAAGGCTTGCTCCGCCTACCAGTCCGCCGTCGATGTTTTCCATTGCGAAAAGCTCCGCCGCATTCTTGGCGTTAACGCTTCCGCCGTAGAGTATCGTCGTGTTTTCAGCCTTTTCCGTACCGTAAAGCTCGGCTATGCATTCTCTTATAACCGCGCAAACCTCCTCGGCCTGCTCACTCGTTGCGGTTTTTCCGGTTCCGATTGCCCAGATAGGCTCATAAGCGATAACAACCTTGGTAACATCCTCAACACCCGCCAAGGCAAGCTTGATCTGCATTCTTACCCAATCGTTTGTAATTCCGCCCTCTCTCTGCGCCAAGCTTTCGCCACAACAAAGAACGGGGGTGATTCCCTTTTCGAGAGCCTTTAATACCTTGGCATTAACGGTCGCATCCGTTTCGTTATAGTATTCTCTTCTCTCGGAGTGACCGATTACAACATATTTAACGCCGGCATCAAGAAGCATATCCGCCGAAACCTCACCGGTATAAGCGCCGGAATCATGATAATCCATGTTCTGAGCGCCCACCTTAACGTTGGTGCCCTCCGTAAGGCGAACCGCCGTTTCGAGGCTTGTGAAGGGAACGCAGATTAAAACATCGTTCTTCGCGCCCTTAACGCTTTCGGTAAGCTCCTTTATAAATTCGGCGGCCTCCGAAGCGGTTTTGTTCATTTTCCAGTTTCCGGCTGCAAGTATCTTTCTCATATTCATTACGACCTTTCTTATTTATCCTCAAGGCAAGCTATTCCGGGAAGAACCTTACCCTCCAAAAATTCAAGCGAAGCTCCTCCGCCAGTTGAAATGTGCGTCATCTTATCGGCATAGCCGAGCTTCTTAACCGCCGCCGCGGAATCGCCGCCGCCGATGATGGAGATTGCGCCGCTGTCCGCAATTGCTTTTGCAACCGCTTCGGTTCCCGCGGCGAAGTTATCCCATTCGGAAACACCCATGGGGCCGTTCCAGATAACGGTGCCCGCACCCTTTATCGTCTTTGCGTAAAGCTCCTGCGTTGTGGAGCCTATGTCAAGTCCCATCCAGCCGTCCGGAATGGAATCCGAATAAATTCTCATAAACGTGGTATTCTCGTCGTACTCTCTTCCTATTACGTTATCAACGGGAATAAGGAAGTTAACGCCCTTCGCTCTCGCCTTGGTCATAAGCTCCCTCGCAAGGTCAAGCTTGTCCTCCTCACAGATGGAGGTTCCCACGGAATTACCCATTGCGCGGAAGAAGGTGTATGCCATACCGCCGCCGATTATGAGCGTGTCAACCTTTTCGATAAGATTTTCGATAACGCCTATTTTGTCGGATACCTTGGCGCCGCCCAAAATGGCAACAAAGGGACGTGCGGGATTTTCAAGCGCCTCACCCATAACGGTAAGCTCCTTCTCGATCAGGAAGCCCGAAACGCCGGGGATATACTCGGTAACGCCCGCTGTCGAAGCATGGGCTCTGTGTGCGGTTCCGAACGCGTCGTTAACGAAAACATCCGCATAAGAAGCCAACTCCTTCGCAAATTCGGGATCGTTCTTTGTTTCTCTTGCGTCAAAGCGAACGTTCTCAAGCAAAAGCACTTCTCCGTCGAAAAGAGCCGCCGCCTTTGTCTTCGCATCCTCACCCACAATATCGTCGGCGAACAAAACCTTGCCGCCCAAATACTCGTTAAGTCTGTCCGCAACGGGCTTTAATGTGAACTTTCTCGGGTCCTCCTTCTTTGCCTTCGCAAGAAGCTTTGCCGTTTCCTCGGCCCTCTCCTCCTCGGGAAGAGCCTCTATCTTGGCTTTTTCCTTCTTTGTAAGGGAGAAGCCCTCCGTCAATACCGCGTGGGGCTTGCCCATATGAGAGCAAAGAATAACCCTCGCGCCCTTGTCCATAAGATACTTTATCGTGGGAAGCGCGCCGACGATTCTCTTATCGTCGGTAATCACGCCGTCCTTCAACGGAACGTTGAAGTCACATCTTACGAGAACTCTTTTGCCCTTTACATCGATATCCTTTACTGTTTTTTTATTCATATAATCACCTCATGATTAATTTTTTCCGCTTACAATTATACTGAATATTTTTCATATTTGCAAGCGGTATTATTCATAAACTTTAATTTCGGTTTGTCCGCTTTTTGTCAATCTTTGATATACATGACCGCAGACAGGCCGGGGCCGGCATGCGCACCTATGGTCGCTCCCTGCTTAACCGTCTTTACCGACGCGGGATCAAAGGCTCTTACCGCGGCATCCGTAAACTCGGCAAGCCTTTCGTCGTCCAGCGAATGAATGATGCATATATCCTTACCGGTAAGGATATGGCCCTTTTCCTTATACATATTCATAAATTTATCGTAAAGCCTCTTCCCGCCGCGAAGCTTGTCACAGCACACAACAAGCCCGTCACGAACCGTTAAGATGGGCTTTATGTCCATTATGTTCGCAATCGCCAGCGTCGCTAAGTTGATTCTGCCGCCTTTTTTCAGAAAGGTTAAATCCTCCACCAGGAAGAAATATTCCGCCTTGGTTCTCACACGCTCAAACTCGGCGATAACCGCATCGCGATCCTCATCCAAAAGGGCGCGCTGCGCCGCCGCCGTAATGGCAACGCCGTAGGGAAAGCTCAACATCATCGAATCGATAACGGTGATATCGCGCTCCGGCTCGGACGAAAGAATTTCGTTTTTCGCAATGTTCGCGGACTGACAGGTTCCGCTGGCCGCGGAGCTCATCGTTATGCAAACGATGCTTTCGTAGGAATCCATTTCCTCACGAATCGCCTTTTCCCATTCGTCGGCCGTTATCTGTGAGGTTTTGGGAATTATTTTCTCATTTTTCATTTTGTCGAAAAATTCATCGGTCGACATATCGATTCCGTCACGGAGATAGTTCTCCCCGTCGAACGTGAACCAGAGCGGAAGCACCCTTATATTAAGCTTTTCCGCGTCCTCGTGCGGAATGTCGGCCGCACTGTCGCAAATTATTTTTACCTTTGCCAAAAAAATCCCTCCTTGTGTGGGCGCGCCGATATCAGCCCGCCAGCATGCTCATATAAAGCATGAATACCGCAACAACTATCGCAAGAACGAAAAGAGCCGTCAGCACGAAATAAAATTTCCCCCGCTCACCCCTTGCCGATATAAGCGACAGAAGCAACGCCAAAACAATCGGCGGCGCAAAATCGGGCAGGGCGTACAAAAAGCCGTTTGCCCCCGCAAGGGAAATATATGCGCCGTAAAGGCTTTCACCGCCCGGCAGTATTATTTCCGAGCCGAACGTAATCCACAGTATATACAATATACCGGTTACAACACCTATCAGCGCCGAAAAAAAGCTTTTTTTCTTTCGTACCGAGCGGGCGTGAAGCCGTTCAAGCGCGCGCTCCATCTCCTTTTCGTGAAGGAGCCTCTGCGCCGCCTCATCCTTTTCAAGCTCCGTCTTTTCGTATTTTCCGTTGCCCGTATACATAATCGGCTCCGCCTCCTTCTCGTAAGCATTCCCTTTTATTATACTATATTTTTTTCCATTTTGCAAGCACTATTTAAGAACTCGCGGCATAAAGCAAAAAACGGTGCGTTTTTCGCACCGTTTTAACCGAAGGGGAGTCGAAGGTTAATCATACCTCATCAGCTCCGTATTTGAGAGAATTGCCCTCCGAGGGAGCGGGCGGAGCTTCCTCCTCCGTCTGCTTTTCCCCGCTCGGCTTATCGGGAGCCTCCTCTTCGTGGGACCCCTTCTTTTCCTCTTCATCCTCCTCATGCTCCTCATGGAAGGATGCGTTGCACTTGTCGAGAGGCGCGGCACCCTTTTCCACCGCCTGCGAAATGACCGTACCCGCCTTCTCGCACACATCCGTTGCGGCAAGCATGCTTACGGAGCAAACACTTCTGTAGCTTACATCGTCATAAGACAGAACGGATTTGAAGCTCGTGGGCTTGCCCTCGTAATTTATTTGACTCATAACCGAGCGCCAAAGCGGAACCGCAGGATTGCCCGAAACGTTTATGGAGGTCGGCGTATCGTAGCCGACCCACGTAACCGCGGTATATGCCGGTGTATAGCCCGCAAACCAACGGTCATGGTCATTCGTCGTGGTGCCTGTCTTTCCGGCGATTTCCGTGCCGGAGAATGCCGCTCCGCCGCCGGTACCCGAGGAAACGACCCCGCGCAAAAGCTCCGTCATAATAACCGAAGTGGTTGTTTTCATCGCGCGGTGGGTCTTCGGCCTGTTCGTAAAAAGAAGCTCCCCGTTGTAGTCACGTATCTCCGTATATATATGCGGCTCGATATAAACGCCGTCATTGGCTATTGCGGCGTACGCTCCCGCAAGCTCGATCGGGGATATTCCGTCCGTCAAGCCACCCAGAGAAAGTGCGGCAAGTGCCTTATCCGTCACAACACCGGACTCCGTGCTTCTCTCCTCCACAAGCGACGAAATCCCGAGCTTTTTCTCCAAAAATTCATAGGACTCTTCTATCCCGAGCTTATCCAGCGTTCTTGCCGCGGGAATGTTCAGCGAGCGCGCCACCGCGGTTTTAAGCGATACCGCCCCGGAAAAGCTTCCGCCCGAGTTTCTGGGCGTCCACGTGCTTCCGTCGGATAACGTAAAGGTCGTCGGAACATCCTCCAAAACAGAGGACGAGCCGATTACTCCGTATTCCAGCGCGGGCGCGTAAACCGCTATCGGCTTAATGGTGGAGCCGGGCTGGCGAAGCGCCGTCGCATGGTTAAATATAAGCGAGCCGGTTTTCTCCCCCATGCCGCCGACAATTCCCTTGATTTCGCCTGTGGACTGTTCGATAACCACCATGGCGGACTGCATCATCTCGCCGTGCTTCGTGGCGTAATTGGACTCATCCGTATATACCTTCTCCATGATGTCCTGAATTTCGGAATCGAGCGTGCACTTTATTTGTAAGCCGCCGGTATATATCATTTGCTGAGCCATCGCCTCCGAATAGCCGTACTTTTTCGTAAGATCCGAAGAAACCGCGGATATAACCGTGTCCACGAAATAGGAATAAACCCCTCCCGAGGCGCCTTCGCCCCGCTTAAAGGTAAGCTCCTCCTCCACGGCGGCCTCGTACTCCTCCTCGTCAATCATACCGAGCTCCAGCATTTTTGACAAAACCGTAACCTGCTTTTCTTTGTTTGCCTCGGGATTTATGTACGGGTCGTAGAGAGAGGGATACTGCGTGATTCCGGCAATCGATGCGCACTCGGCAAGGGTCAGCTCGGAAACCTCCTTCCCGAAATACACCCTCGAAGCCGTGGCAACGCCGTTGCAGCGCTGACTTAAATATATGGTATTCAAATAAAGCTCCAATATTTCGTTCTTGGATAAATCGCGCTCCAAGCGAACGGCGCGGTAAATTTCCTGAAGCTTTCTCAAAACGCTTCGCTCATCCTCACCGGTCAGATTCTTCACCAGCTGCTGAGTTATCGTGCTTCCGCCGTATACCGAACGGCTTTTGTCGAATATGCGTATCACACTGTTTATCGCCGCTCCGCCGGTACGCTTTATGTCAAAGCCGGGATGTGTAAAAAACCTCTCGTCCTCTATGGCCACAAACGCATTTTTCATGTCCAGCGGTATCTTTTCGAAATCCACCCACGTTCGGTTCTCGTCATCGTAAAGACTTTGAAGCACCCTCTTTTCCCCGTCGTCATCCTCGTAATATATGACGGAGGCCATTTTAATACTGAGCGACTCCGAATCGATAGGCTCCGTAAAAACGCATACCGCTCCCGCAAAAATCAAGCCTGCCCCGAAAACACAAATAAACGCAACAAGCAAAACATGAAAAAGACTTATATGCTTTTTTCCGGCATTTTTTCTTTTCTTCTTCATCGAATAAGCTCCTCCATTACAGTTTTTTGCAACCAATCACACTAAGTATAACACGTAAACATTAAAAAAGTATTACAAAAGCATTATTTTTTTGTATTTTGAGCACAATAGTGTGGGAAAGGTGGTCTTTTTTATGAAAAAATCGGCCGAAAAAGCAGTATTTATTCTTTTGCTCGCGGCTTTTTTCGCCTGCGGAACAATCATGGGAGGCATCGACAGAGAGGATAAGGCCCCCGCCGCGGCAAAAAGCCTTGAGACCGCTTCCTCGGACGGGGAATACACCGTCACGCTTTACGAGGGCGACATATATGTATACCGTATTTCGGAGGGTGAGCGCTTCCTGGTAAAGAAAAAAAGCTCCGTTTCTCCCCGCAGGGAGGATATAGCAATGCTTGCCGAGGGAATAACCGTTTCCACACTCGCCGAGGCGCTGATGCTTTTCGAGGATTTTACCAGCTGAAAAAACGGCAGAGGTCAAAATTGTGCTACAGGTCAAAATTATGCAACAAAAGGTCAAATAAGTGGTAGAAATTTCTCCCCTTTCGTATTATAATTGTTTTATGGGTAAGTTTTTTATCTTTTATTTAAATTAAGGAGGAATACCATGAAATTAGGAGTAATGAACCCCGTTTTGGCGGGATATAAGTTCGAAGACGCGCTTTCTTATCTTCATTCGCTGGGTGTGCAGTGCATCGAAATCGGTGCCGGCGGATATCCCGGAAATGCCCACCTAAATCCGGAGGAGCTTTTGGGAAAGCCCGATAAAATCAAGGAATATAAGGAGCTTTTGGCTAAGTATAAGCTTGAGATTTCGGCAATAAGCTGCCACGGAAATCCTCTTCATCCCAATAAGGAAATCGCAGAAAGCTATCATAATCAGTTTAAGAACGCTGTCCTTGTTGCCGAGGCTCTGGGCGTGGACACGGTTGTCGGCTTTTCCGGCTGCCCCGGCGATTGCGAAGCTTCGCAAAATCCCAACTGGGTAACCTGCGCATGGCCCAACGAATACGGCGAAATATTGAAATGGCAGTGGGAGGAGAAAATCATCCCCTACTGGAAGGACATGGCCGAATTCGCAAAGGCGCATTCCGTAAAGAAAATCGCTTTCGAAATGCACCCCGGCTTCGCCGTTTACAATCCCGAAACACTGTTAAAGCTCAGAAACGCGGTCGGCGACATTATAGGCGCAAACTTTGACCCGAGTCATCTCTTCTGGCAGGGAATCGACCCCGCGGCGGCAATCAAATACTTAAAGGGCGCGATTTATCACTTCCACGCGAAGGATACTCTTATTGACAGAAGAAACACCGAAATCAACGGCGTTCTCGATACCAAGAGCTATGCCGACCTTTCGGGACGCTCGTGGAGCTTCCGTACCGTAGGCTACGGTCACGGCAAGGAGGTTTGGAACGACATAATAAGCGCGCTTAAATTAAGCGGCTATGACGGTGCCGTAAGCATTGAGCATGAGGATGCCTTGATGAGCAGTGAGGAAGGCCTCGAAAAGGCTGTTTCCTTCCTTAAGGAAGTGCTTATATACCAAAGCTCCGGCGCAATGTGGTGGATATAATTTTTCTTGCATTTTCAGAAAGGAATTGATCTAATGTTACATAAGGTTGCATCAATCGGCTTCGGCGGTATGGCAACACATCATTTCAATCAATCGAAGCAGCTTGATATGATTGAGCTTAAGGGCATTTACGATATCGATCCAAAAAGGTGCGATGCCGCAAGGGCTTACGGCCTTTACGTATATTCCTCCGCCGAGGAGATTTACACGGATCCCGAAATTGACATTGTGCTTGTTGCCGTTCCCAACGACCTGCACAAAAAATATTGTATCGAGGCGCTTCGCCACGGGAAAAACGTTCTTTGCGAAAAGCCCGTAATGATGAATTCCGCGGACCTTTCGGAGGTTATGGCCGTCGCAAAAGAAACGGGCATGGTTTTCACCGTTGACCAGAACAGGCGCGTCAATAAGGATTTCATTCTTATGAAGCGTAATGTTGAGGAAGGTCTTTTGGGCGATGTTTACGTTATTGAGTCCCGTGTTGAGGGCTCCCGCGGGGTTCCCAAGGGCTGGCGCACCGAAAAAACCCAAGGCGGCGGAATGATGCTTGACTGGGGCGTTCATTTGATTGACCAGATACTTTATATGTATCCGGAGGCCAAGGTTACAAACGTTTTCTGCAAAATGTATGAAATTAATTACGAGGTTGACGATAACTTCCGTTTAACGATGACGCTTTCCAACGGAATAACCGCCCATATTGAGGTTTCCACGAATAACTTCATAAAGCATCCCAGATGGTATGTTTTGGGAACAGAAGGCACCCTTCAGATTGACGACTGGGACTGTGAGGGACGCATCGTTCGCTGCATAGCCCGAGAGGATACGTGGGATGCCGAAATTCGGAAAAACAAGGTGGGCCCCTCCAAAACCATGGCTCCCCGCTCCCCCGAAAGCGTGGAGGAAATAAAGCTTCACGCTCCGACGGATGTTGAGGACAACTTGAATCCCACATATTATCAGCTGGTTGACGCCATTGAGGGCAAGGCTCCGCTTACCATAACTCCGGAGCAGGCTCTGCGCGTCATAAAGGTAATGGAAGCGGCCTTCGCTTCCTCCGAGGCGCAAAATGCAATAAACACCGAAATATAAAAAAAATCCCCTTTTCGAAGGGGATTTTTTGCCGTTTATATTGACATCTCAATTGTAAATCGTTATAATTAATTCGTGGCAAGGACCGATAAAATACATAATACATTAAAAGGTAGGGATAAATTATGAAATTCAATGCTGATTTTATCATCGCCGAAAAGGAATATGACTTTAACGCCGCCGTCATATTCTTAAAATCCTTCGAAGCCGACGGTAAAATAAAAAAGGCGACACTTACGGCAACCGCCCTCGGCGTTTATGAAGCACGAATCAACGGCAAGCGTGTTTCCGACTATGTCCTGGCTCCGGGCTGGACGCAGTACGAAAAAAGAATACAGTATCAGACATATGACGTGACGGAGCTTATAAAAAAGAAAAACAAGCTCGAAATCGAAGTGGGTAACGGCTGGTTCCGCGGCAAAATCGCCCGCTTAAAGCCGGGGCAGGAGGAATTCCCCCGTGCAACGGCGGCAACGCTTTTAATCGAATATGCCGACGGAAGCACCCAAACCGTATCCACCGACAAAACCTGGAAAACCCTCGGCAGTAATGTTTTGTTCTCGGATATTTATGACGGCGAAACACAGGACGCGAATTATCATGACAGAGCCTTCGGCACCTGCAAAAAAATAAAGTGGGACAAAAAGGTTTTAATTCCCCAGGAGGGCGAAATCATTTGCGAGCATGAGCATTTTACTCCCGCGCTTTTCACCGCCGCAAACGGTGACAAAATTTTGGACTACGGTCAGAACCTGACCGGCTACCTTCAGGTTAGGGTCAATGCGAAAAAGGGCGAAAAAATCGTTCTCGACTGCGCGGAGGTAATGGATAAGGACGGCAATTTCTTTAACGGCAACTACCGCGCCGCAAAGAGCCGCATGGAATTCATATGCAAGGACGGCCTTAACGAATTCAAGCCGAAATTCAGCTTCTTCGGCTTCAGATATTTAAGAATCACGGAGCATCCGGAGGGTGAAATCAACCCCGCCGATTATGAGGCAATAGCGGTTTATTCGGATATTAAGCGCACAGGCTACCTAACCTGCTCCAACGAAAAGCTTAACCGCTTCTTCGAAAACGTTATCTGGGGACAGAAGGACAATTATCTTGATGTTCCCACCGATTGCCCTCAGCGTGATGAGCGCCGAGGATGGACGGGTGATGCGCAGGCATTCGCTTGTGCCGCAAGCTATAACTTCGATGTTTTGAAATTCTTCACGAAATGGCTTCATGACGTATCCGCCTCCTGCACGGACGACGGAAGAGTGCCCATGCATGTTCCCGAAAGATGGGAGGGCTGCAGTGTGGAGCCCTCAAAAATCGGCGTGCTCAACAACGGCTCCGCCTGGGGTGACGCTATACTTATCTGCCCCTGGCAAATGTATTTGACCTACGGCGACACGAAAATCCTCGCCGATAACTACCCTGCCATGAAGGGCTGGGTTGACTATATGGGAAGGGCCACCAAGGACAAATTCATGTTCACGGGTCATTATCAGTTCGGTGACTGGCTCGGCCTTGACGCTCCCGAGGGAAGCCTTGCAGGCTCCAGCCGAAAGGACTTGATCGGAACCGCCTTTTATGCATATTCGACCTCGCTTTTGATTAAAATAGGAAAGCTGCTTAAAAAGGATGTTTCGGAATACGAAGCGCTTTATAAAAACATCAGAAAAACCTTCCTTAAGGTATTTAAGGATGAATACGAAACCCAGACGGAATGCGCTCTCGCGCTCCGGTTTGACTTGACGGACGATAAAAAGAAAACGACAGAGAAGCTTGTAAGCCTTGTTAAGGACTGCGGCATGCACCTTATGACGGGCTTTATCGGAACGCCCTATCTTCTTCACGTTCTTTCCGATAACGGATATGCCGACATCGCCTACACGCTTTTACTTCGTGAGGAATTCCCCTCCTGGCTTTACTCCGTCAATGCCGGCGCAACCACGATTTGGGAGCACTGGGACGGTCAGAAGACCGACGGCAGCTTCTGGTACGCAAACGGCGACCGCTGCCATGACATGAACTCGTTCAACCATTATGCCTACGGTGCGGCAATCGACTGGGTATATTCCTATGCGGCGGGAATCAGACGCGTAGAGGATGCCCCCGGCTTTGAAAAGGCAATCGTCGCGCCTCATCCGGACGCTCGCTTAAAATACCTTGAGGGCTCCCTCGAAACCAAGCACGGCGTTATAAAAAGCAAATGGTCCTACATGACAAACGGCCTGCGCTATGACATCGAAACCCCCTGTGACACGGAGATAATCATAAACGGCGTAAGCAGGACGGTTAAGCCCGGAAAATATACATTCTTCGAAAGATAATTATCATGAAAGCTTCCGTTATTAAAAACAAATTTAAAACCGCAATAATAATCGGGCTTATCACGGCTCTTTTGTACCTGGTTGTGTATTTCATCGCCTGCGCCTTGGGCTTCGGAGATTATGCCATATTTCTTGCCGGTATTTTCTCCGTTGCTTCATGCTTTTTCTCCTATTGGAATTCCGATAAAGCGGTTCTTTCAATAAGCGGCGCGCATAAGGCCACGGGTGACGATTATGCACTTCTTTCCGGAATTTTGGCGCCCCTTGCCGAAAAGGCCGGTGTTCCGATGCCCGCGATATATGTTATTGAGGATTCCTCGCCCAACGCGTTTGCAACGGGAAGAAGCCCTCGTCATTCGGCCGTTGCCGCCACACGGGGGATAATCGACATCATGACGCGTGAGGAGCTTTCCGCAGTCCTCGCACACGAAATGGGTCATATTAAAAACTATGACATTTTACTGCAGACCGTAGCCTCGGTTATGATAGGGGCGGTAATAATCCTTTCGGATATGCTTTCCCGCTCGTTCCTATGGGGCGGTGCCAAAAGGCGCCGCTCCGATGAGGATAACGGAAATTCCCTTTTGGCTCTGCTCGGGGTTTTCTTTGTAATCC
>CAZRUB010000024.1:0-12646 GCA_964603185.1 uncultured Ruminococcus sp. | reverse complement strand
TGACATTGAGGCACGTAGCATATACATAAACGGTTGGGGCGCTGATGGCGAGACCTTGGGAAATGAAGGCGTTGGAGAAATTCGTTTGATTAAGCCGAGATATGAAACCGACCCGTATCTTGAAGGGACGATTCCATGGGACGGTAATCAGAAGCTGACTTCGAGTCCCGAGCGTAGCACACTTGGTATTTTGACGGATGGTATTGTGTGCGATACGACGGACGGCGATGGAACCGGACTTCATGTTGACTTTGATAATGGGCTTGTGAACGGAGCGACGGTTACGATACAGTTTGACCTTGGTAGCGAGAAAACCTTCTCCGGCCTTCGTGTTGTTGGAAGGCAGCAGCATTGGTATCAGGCGCTTGCAACGGCGAAGCTTTATGTTTCGGATGACGGAGAAAACTGGGTTGAGGCGGCCGTTCATGAGGATTCCGGCGTACAGAGCAAATCACAAGCCGGAGCGCAGTTTTGCATTTATAAATCAACAAATAACATATATACCGATGTGAAGACGCGTTTGTCCGGCAAAGCATATAATGTTAAGGCGCGGTATGTCAAGCTTGAGGTGCTTTCGGACGTAACTGACGATGCTCACTTTGCGGCGATTGAAATGGCGCTTATTCAGCCGAAGGATAGTTTGAAAACCCTTACTGTGGGGCAATTTAAATATGCCATAGTTGATGAACGCGTTCCGGGCAGCTTAGAAAACAAAGAAACGCTTGATAAGGCCAAAAGCCTTTATGATGGTGATGACGCGATTGCACAATACAGAACGAATTATACAGAACAATCGGTGAAAGAGGTTGCAGCCGAATTTGGCACGCCGACTGTTGTATCCGACCATACAGGGGCTATTATAGGTGATGCTTCCTTGTTGGTGGACGGCATTGTCAGCGGTGATGATGAGTGCGGAAATACGACCAAAACCTATTTCACGCGGGGAGATCATACGGTTTTCCCGAATAATAATGAATATCTTACAATCACATTGCCGATTACAAAGCATGAGGAATTCACGGGAATTAGATTTTACGCCAGAAAGCAGGATGGCGGTATAAAGCATATACTGCAAAATTGTGCGGAAGAAATTACCGTAAAACTTACAGATAATGATGGTAAAACTTATGTTACTACCGGTGTGCTTGCTATGGCGGAGGGCAAAATCGGGGCAACAGGAGAAGCAGATGACGTTAGGTATGTTGATTTTAACCTTAAGTTCGGAGAAGAAGAAACAAAGGTAAAGAATATTAAAACAATTGAAATAAAAGTGCTGAAGAATGTGGCAAATAACGAGAACTGGGGCGCTGAGGAAGTGCGCCTTATAAACGACAACACAGTAACCGATACGAAAACTGTTGCGGAAATTGCAAAGGGTTCCGTTACGTCGAAGGACATCGTAGCCGATACGGGCGTGATTGGTGAAAAAGGCATAATCCGCTTTATCACCGAATTCAAGCAGATTGCCGACGGCACCGAAATCGAATATTTCGGAACCTATGTGATACAGGATAGCTCTTATTCGAATGATACAGTAAAATACGAAGGCGACAATGTCGGCGTATATAAAGTTTCGGATGAAAATGTCGGAAGGCAGCCCGTTGTCGGTGAAAAATTCTCCGTTGACGTTAAGAATATTGACTCGGGTAAATACGAAACAGGCGTAACTGCGGTAAGCTTCGTTAAAATCAAAGGCTTGGAAAATTCGATTATATTGAATGTTATATCCGGAGTAAAGGTTGACGGTGACAGAGAGGTTCAATTACCTGCAACCGAAACAACGGGCACAACCGAGCAATAAGGAGGAGTGATTTAAGATGAAAGAAAGAAAAGCATATATCGCTCCCGAAATGAGCGTAACGGAAATCAAAACCGAGGACGTCATAATGGCAAGCGGAATATTAAGCCTCGCAACCTTCAGCGGCGCGACAATCGACGCGGGAAAGGTTTATAGTATCGACGTTGATAATTGATAATTGATAATTGAAAATTGAAAATTGAAAATTGATAATTGATTATTGTTGATTGACAATCGCAGGGCGGGGCTCTGCTTTAGCCCGCGGGTATGGACGTACGCGAATGAATCCGTAGGGGTGGACGACCCTGTGTGGTCACCCGAGGAGAGCGAGGAGAGCGCAAGTACGGGTGGACAGAGTCGTCCACCCCTACGGCGCTCCGACGAATGAGGGTGCATGGCGAAAGTGCTTTAAAGCCTCCCCTGTGTAAGGGGAGGTGGGCGAAAGCGAAATTCATTTCGCATTCGCTCGGAAGGGTTGCAGTGAACCGCTCGGCTGGTGTAAACACTGATTAAATAACATTTTCAAAAATCAATCCTCCCGTCACGCTGACGCGTGCCACCCTCCTTTACACAAGGAGGGCTTAATGCGCACAAAAGAACCGGGTGGAGCAAAGCCCCATCCCTACCGCGCACGAAGAACGGGCGGAGAGCCTTCGGCCGTCCGCATAAGAGCACCGACGAACGGTGCAAAATTTAATACGGTAATAAGGTGAATTGCATAAGCGCCTTATTATATATTTTCCTTCCGTCCGGGTCGCAGATTCGCGACCCGGGCACCTTTTTTTCGTGGGAGGTCATAGGCACGAAGGAGAGAGCCGTCTGTTGATTATTAAGTAGCGATATATCCCGTTTTCGATGAATTGTTATTAAGCGGGAAAGAGAAGCGGTTTTATATTGACAAAGGCAAAAAAGTGTGTTAAACTTGTTAAAAAGGGGTGCCGAAAGGCTGAGATTATACCCGTATAACCTGATTTGGGTAATGCCAACGTAGGGATAAAAAGTGTTTTTTTGCGCTCCTTTTTAAATTTTAAATTTAGAAGGAGTGTTTTTTATGAAAACGAAGGAGCTTGTCACATCGGCAATGCTTTTGGCAATCGCAACGATTTTATCGATGATAAAGCCGTTTAGTCTGCCCTACGGCGGAGGTATAACCTTGGCTTCGATGATGCCTGTTATATTGATTGCATTTATTTACGGAACGAAAAAGGGGATTATCGCGGGATTCGTGTACAGTATTATACAGATGCTTTTTTCAAACGGAACCGTAAGCGCGGCATTTTTGCCGGGCGATGATCAAATGGTGCTGTACAAGGCGGTGCTTATGTGCGTTTTGGACTACATACTTGCGTTCACGGCGTTGGGTCTGGGCGGAATTTTCAAAGGAAAGGTAAAAAACGAAACGAAGGCAATTTTTTGGGGAGCTCTCATCGCCACGACTGTAAGGTATTTATGTCACTTTTTATCGGGATATATCCTGTGGGGCAGCTATGCGGAATGGTTTTTCTCGCAGGAGGGCTTCAGCTTCGGTGCAGTTGTGCTTGAAAAATTCACGGGCACGGCGCTGGCGTTGGTTTATTCGCTTATTTACAACGGTCTTTACATGGTACCGGAAATTATAATAACCTCGCTTTTGACGCCGCTTGTTTTTAAGGTGCTGAAAAAATCAAGGTCTGTATAAAATGACTGAAAAAGTGTGCGATTATTCTCAAAAGGTATTGACATTGTTTTCGAAATGAGGTAAAATAATAAAAAATACTATGTGGGGAGTGGGCACATTGCAGAAAAAGTTTGAGTATATCAAAGTTAAAAGGTTTGGCACAATAAGAGAAATGCTTGATATGGCGGTTGCCGACGAGGGCGGAAAGGACGCGTACAGATGGCTTGAAAAGAAGGAAATAAAGTCCGCGACGTATGCGGAATTTCGCGATACGACGTATGCCCTGGGCACCGCGCTCAATTCGCTGGGGCTTCGCAAAAGCCATGTTGCGACCACCGGTGAAAACAGCTACAAGTGGATTTGTTCTTATCTTGCGATGCTTCAGTCGGAGGGGGTTTTTGTTCCCGTTGATAAAGAGCTTCCTACGGACGATATGATAAATGTTTTGAACCGGAGCGATTCCGGGGCCGTATTTTATGCGTCGAAATTCGAAGACGTTTTTCACGAGCGCGAGGCGGAGCTTCCCAATGTGAAGTATTTTATCGGATTTGACCGTGATGAGGATGACGGAAAATTCCTTTCCTACGATAAGCTGCTTGAAAAAGGAAGAAGGCTTTTGGAAGAGGGCGACAAGGGCTTTTCGGAGCAGACACCCGAGCACAACAGTCTTAAAATGCTTGTTTACACGTCGGGAACGACGGGCGAGCCCAAGGGCGTTATGCTTTCCGAGCACAATCTTGTTTCCATGATATATTACGGAATGCAGGTTTCGAAGACAGAGACGAGGGAGCTTGCGGTTCTTCCGCTTCACCACACGTATGAGGCGGTTCCCGGGGTTTTGGTTTCGATTCACTCGCACAACACAATGTGCATAAATTCCAAGCTTACCCAGGTGCTTAAAAACATGCAGGTGTTCAAGCCGGATTACATGTATATCGTTCCCGCCTTTGCGGAGCTTTTCTATAAAAAGATTTGGGCATCGGCACGTGAGAGCGGTAAGGAAAAAGGGCTTAAAATGCTTATTCGCATTTCCGATGCTTTAAGAAAAATCGGAATCGACAAAAGGCGCGTATTTTTTAAGTCCATTCACGAATCGTTCGGCGGAGAGCTCAGAACTCTTATATGCGGAGGCGCGCCCGTGCGCGCCGAGCTGGGGAAATTTTTCGACAGTATCGGAATTTATCTTATGAACGGATACGGAATAACCGAATGCGCACCCTTAATCAGCGTGAACCGCGAAGATTTGGATGATTGCACGTCGGTAGGCTTTGTTTTGCCGTGCTTGGAGCTTAAGTTTGAGGACATGACGGACGAGGGGATAGGAGAAATCTGCGTTAAGGGCGATAACGTAATGCTCGGATACTACAAGCGCCCCGACCTCACGGAGGAGGTTCTTCGCGACGGCTGGTTCTCTACCGGAGATTACGGAATGCTTGACGAGGCGGGAAGGCTTAAGATTACCGGAAGAAAGAAAAACATCATCGTTCTCACAAACGGAAAAAACATCTATCCCGAGGAGCTTGAAGAAATAATCGGCAATATTTCCTATGTTAAGGAAATAATAGTGTATGCGGTTCTTGATGAGAACGGGGCAGAGGACGGCCTTTGTGCCGAAGCTTTTTTGGATGAGGACATGGTTTCGGCAATGAATGAGTCGGATATAAAGGCGCGTTTCAAGAAAGATGTTGACGAAGCGCTGAGCGAGCTTCCGAGATACAAGCAGATTAGCGAAATTGTTATAAGGGATAAAGAATTTGTAAAAAATTCGTCGAATAAAATAAAGAGAAATCTTATAGGGCCCAACGCAAGGTAAAAATTAAGGAATTTTAAATGCCGCACCGAAAAAATCGGTGCGGTTTTGCTTGACTTAATTAATTATTGCGAGTATAATTAAAATGAGAATGTTTCGGAAGCTTGTGAAGCGCTAAATGAAAGGGAAATAAAAATGGATAAAATTATTGACAAAACCGACTATGCCATATTGACTTGTCTTAAAGAAAATGCCAGAATGAAGGCATCCGACATAGGAAAGAAGATTAATTTGTCGGTATCCGCCATAATCGAGCGTATTAAAAAAATGGAATCGCTGGGCATAATCGAATCATACACGATAACGCTTAATCAGCGACTTTTGGGAAACGACCTTATTGCGCTTATGGATGTGAGCCTGGAGCATCCCAAGTATTACGACGGCTTTGTTGAGATGGTGAAGAAAAGCGAAAACATCCAATCGTGCTACTATCTTACGGGCAAATATGATTTTATGCTGAAAATTCTTACCGATTCGTCGGAAAGCTTGGAGCGTATTCACCGTGATATAAAAAGCCTGGAGGGCGTTTCGGCAACCGAAACACACTTTGTGTTAAAGGCGATAAAGCATGATATTGCGGCAATCCCCGAATTTGAAAGCTTCGGAGTTAAAATAAAATAGCAAAAGGCGGCGTAAAAGGTTTTGAGTAAAAGAATATGTGCCGAAATCGATTTGAATGCGATTTTGTTCAACATTCGACAGATAAAAAACAAGGCGAAGGGTAAAAAGCTGATTGCCGTGATAAAGGCAAACGCTTACGGTCACGGCGACGAGAGGGTTGCTTCTTTTATTGAGGCGGAGTGCGATATGTTTGCGGTCGCCGCGGCGGAGGAAGCGCTTCATTTGAGGAAATGCGGCATAAAAAAGGACATCATTGTTTTAAGCATGGTGCCTGACGAGGACAAGGAAGGCTGTATAAAAAATAACATTATTTTAACAGTGTCCGACCTTGCGGAGGGTGAAAAAATATCGCGTGCGGCGGATAAGCTCGGGATGCGGGCGGCTATTCATGCCGCGGTTGATACCGGCATGAACAGAATAGGCTTTAAGGCAAATGACCGGGGGATCGAAGAAATCAAACGGCTTTCAAGGCTTTCGAATGTATCGGTGACCGGGATTTTTTCGCACTACGCAGTTTCCGACATAAAGGATAAAACCTTCACCGTTATGCAGACCGAACGCTTCGGCAGGGTATGCGACGCGGTCGGGGAAGGAAGGCTTTGTCACATTGCGAACAGTGCCGCTATTATGGAGCTTGAAGCGACCTTCGGCGGCGCGGTAAGGGCGGGAATCATCGTGTACGGGCTTTTGCCGTCGGATGTGGTGGATGCTAAAGCGCTTGCGTTAAAGCCGGCGCTGACGCTTAAAAGCAGGGTTTCCTTTGTTAAGGAAATCGAAAAGGGCGAAGGCGTAAGCTACGGGCTTACGTTTGTGGCGGATAAAAAAATGAAAATAGCGACGGTATCGGCAGGCTATGCGGACGGATATCCGAGGCTTTTGTCCGGCAAGGGCACCGTGCTTATACGCGGCAGGCGCTACAGCATAGTCGGCAGAATATGCATGGATCAATTCATGATCGATGTGACGGGAAGCGATGTTAAGGTTGACGATGAGGTTATCCTGATAGGACAAAGCGGCGATGAATACATAAGCGCTGATGAGGTGGCGCACCTTGCCAATACCATAAATTACGAAATTATTTGTTCCGTCGGCATGAGAGTGCCGAGAGAGTATAAAAAAACAGAAGGGAAGAAATAAAAATGAGTATAGTGTTCAACGAGAAGGAGATGCTTTTTAACTTAAAAACAAAGAGCACAAGCTATATGATGGGCGTGTATAACGGCTATCTTGTTCATGCATATTACGGAAAAAGAATCGAGCATGAGGACAGCTTAACCGACGCCTTGGGCTTTGGTGCGTACAGAGTCAAAAGCTTTATGGCACGCGATTTCGGAGAGGACGGAAGAAGCCCGAGCCTTTGTCTTGAGGCGCTTCCCCGGGAGTATGCGGCGTTCAACTCGGATATAAGGGAGCCTGCGCTTCACATTCGGTATGATGACGGCAGTGCGTATTCAATCTTAAAATATGAGGGGCATAGGATTTATAAAGGGAAAAAGCCGCTTGACGGTATGCCCGCGGTTTACGCGGAGGACGGCGATGATGTCGAAAGCATTGACATAACTCTTTCCGATGAGCTTAAGGGGCTTAAGGTTGTGCTTACATATTCCGTATTTTCGGATTATGACGCGATAACAAGAAGCGTTAAAATAATAAACGGCTCCGAGGGAAAAATGACGATTATGAAGGCGATGAGCGCATCACTTGATTTCACGCGCTCGGATTTTGACATGACAAGCCTTTACGGCGCATGGGCAAAGGAAAGACGACCCGACAAAAAGGCCCTTTTCCACGGTACACGGAGAATCGAGTCGGTTCGCGGCTCAAGCAGTCACAATCAGAATCCGTTTATTGCGCTTTCATCAAAGGATGCTACGGATTTTACCGGAGAGGTTTACGGACTTTCACTTGTGTACAGCGGAAATTTCGAAGCCTGAGCAACGGTGGACGCGTATAACGAAACACGTGTGAACATCGGAATAAATTCCTTTGATTTTTCTTGGCTTTTGGAGCCGGGAGAGGCTTTTTCAACGCCGGAAGCGGTGCTCGTGTATTCGGATGCGGGCTTTAACGGAATGTCGCAGTGCTATCACAGGCTTTACAGAAAGCGTCTTTGTCGCGGAAAATACAGGGATTTGTCACGCCCGCTTCTTATAAACAACTGGGAAGCAACTTATATGACGTTCGATGAGGAAAAGCTTTTGAACATTGCCAAGAAAGCCAATGAAGCGGGGATTGAGCTTTTCGTGCTTGATGACGGCTGGTTCGGCAAGCGTAATTCGGATAATTCCTCGCTGGGCGACTGGTTTGTAAACAGAGAAAAGCTTCCGAACGGAATTGACGGTATCGCAAAAAAGATAAATGCTCTCGGAATGAAATTCGGACTTTGGTTTGAACCGGAGATGATTTCCTACGACTCAGATTTGTATCGCGCTCACCCGGATTGGTGTATACACTTAATGGGCAGAGAGCGTTTGGAATCGCGCCAGCAGCTTATTTTGGACTTATCGCGTGACGAGGTAGTGGACTATGTTATAAAAGCGGTATCCGATGTGCTTTCCTCGGCGAATATAGAGTATGTTAAGTGGGATATGAACAGAAATATGAGCGAGGTCGGAAACGAAGTACTTCCGTCGGAAAGGCAGAGGGAGCTTCCGCACAGATATATGCTTGGGCTTTACCGTGCGTTGGAAACGCTTACAAGCCGTTTCCCGAATGTTTTGTTTGAGGGCTGCTCCGGCGGAGGGGGAAGGTTTGACCCCGGTATGCTTTTCTATTTTCCGCAAATTTGGACAAGCGATAATTCCGACGCAATAGAGAGGCTTTATATTCAGGAGGGAACATATACGGTTTATCCTCCGTGTGCAATGGGCGCCCATGTGGCGGCGGTTCCCAACCATCAAATGGGAAGAACAACACCGATTGATACGAGAGCGGCGGTTGCAATGTGCGGACAGTTCGGATATGAGCTGGATTTAAATAAGCTCTCCGAAGAAGAATTTGAAAGGGTGAAGGAGCAGGTTAAGCTTTATAAGGAAATTTCGCCGATGATTCATTCTTCTGAATATTCGAGGATAAAAAGCGTTTATACGGACGGATATTCCGCATGGCAGTTTAAATCCGAGGACGGCGAGCGTGTTATGCTCATGATGTGCAACACGCTGACGCACGCAAACCCCGAAAGCGATTTTGTTAAGCTTAGGGGCCTTGACGAGGCTGCGGTATATAAGGAACGCTTCACCGGAAGATGCGTAAGGGGAGAGTATCTTATGAATGTCGGCTGGCAGCATACGGGCAGAAAGGATTTTGAGGCAAGCCTTTTGATATTCGAAAAAATGAGGTAAGGGTAAAAAATAACAACGGAGAATTTTTGCTTCGTTGTTATTTTTTACAAAAAAACGCATATTAGGAATGTGAAAATGTTATGAAATTCGAAACAAACGAAAAAAATTCCGATTTTTTTTGAAAAATTGCAAAAAACACTTGATTTTTTTCGGGGAGTAAAGTATAATATAAAACATAATTTTCGGAAAAACGGGAAAATTCCGAAAAAAATATAATCAGGAGGCTTTTTTATGAAAAAGTTATTGTCGGTAGTTTTGGCGGCGGCAACGGTTTTTGCTTTTGCAGGCTGCTCCAAGAATGAAGGAGGATTTGCTTCCAATACAAGCTATACCTCTTCAAACACAGAGTTCATCATCGGTTCTACCGGTCCCTTGACCGGAGATAATTCTTCCTACGGTATATCCGTTCAGCAGGGCGCTAAGCTTGCGGTTGATGAGATTAATGCGGCAGGCGGAATAAACGGTGTTAAGATTAAATTCGATATGAAGGACGATAAGGCGGCAACGGCTGATGCCGCAACCGGATATGACGCACTTTACGAGTCCGGAATGAACCTTTCGATCGGAAGCGTAACATCGGGTTCATGCGATTCCTTCGGCGCAAAAGCTGCTGAGGATAACCTTTTCTTCATCACACCTTCGGCTTCTGCGGCAAATGTAATCGAAGGAAGAAAGAACGGCTTCAGAGTTTGCTTCGGCGACCCCGACCAGGGAACCTTGGCGGCTGAAAACCTTACCGAAAGATTTACGAAGATCGGCGTTATTTACGATACGAGTGACGCTTACTCGTCCGGTATATACGAGGCATTCGATGCAAAAATGAAGGAGCTTGGTGTTGACTACACGGTTAAAACCTTTGATGCGGAGAACAAGAAGGACTTCTCCACACAGGTTGAAGCGCTTTCCGACTGCGAAGTAATATTCCTTCCCATTTACTATACCGAAGCAGGACTTATTGCAAGAGCGGCTGTGGCAAAGGGCGTTGACGCGGAGCTTTTCGGAAGCGACGGTCTTGACGGCGTTGCGGATCAGATTGATGGAAGCGTTACAAACGTAATAAAGTACATCACCCCCTTTGATGTAAACAGCACGGAAGAGAATGTTGAAAGCTTCGTAAGCGCTTACAAAGAGAAGTATAATACAACTCCCGATCAGTTTGCGGCCGATGCGTACGATGCTGTTTACACAATAGCCGAGGCAATGGAGAAAGCGGGTATTTCCGATCCCACAATTTCGCCCTCTGACCTTACGGAGGCACTCATTCCCGTTATAACAAGCGATGATTTCAGTGTTGTCGGCGTTACGGGAACCATGACCTGGGATGAGTCCGGCGCGTGCATCAAGGAACCCCAGATAGTAACAATAGGCGAATAATTACGACGAACGGTTTTAAAAGCTACGGCGTTAAATTTGGTTGGGCGGCATTAATTTGCCGCCTAACCAAAATCTGTTTTAAATTTACACTTGCGGGAAAATGAAAGCTTAAGTCCCCTTCCCTGAAAGGAGTTTTTTATGAGCACAATAATCGACGGCTTGAGCCTTGGCAGTATCTATGCTCTTATTGCGCTTGGCTATACAATGGTATACGGAATTGCGAAAATGCTCAATTTTGCGCACGGCGATATTATAATGGTCGGCGCTTATGCGGTTTTAACAACGCTGATGGCAAGCGGGAATATCGTCCTTGCCATTGTCGTTTCCGTTGCGGTTTGCACGCTTTTGGGTATTTTAACCGAAAAAGCGGCATACAAGCCCTTGAGGGGAGCCTCTCCGCTTGCGGTGCTTATTACCGCAATAGGTATAAGCTATTTGCTCCAGAGTGTTGCGCAGATTGTTTTCGGTGCGCAGTCCAAGCCCATTGTAATCGGACATTTCGGTTCGATTTCCATAGTCGGCGTTAAAATAAACTCGGCGACCTTGATTACTCTTTTTGTAGGTGCGGTTATAATGCTTGCGCTTAATCTTTTCATAAACAAAACGAAAACGGGAAGGGCAATGCTTGCGGTTTCTGAGGATAGAGGGGCGGCGCTTTTAATGGGTATAAACGTAAACGCGATTATTTCGGTAACCTTTGCGATAGGCTCGGCGCTGGCGGCATGCGCAAGTGTGTTTTATCTTATGCAAATTCCGTCGGTTAACCCGACGCTCGGCTCCATGCCAGGAATAAAAGCGTTTACGGCGGCGGTTATCGGAGGAATAGGCTCGATTCCCGGAGCAATGATAGGCGGGGTGCTTTTGGGACTGATTGAAAAAACAGCACAGAGCATTCCGATGCTTGAGCAGTATACGACCGCGATTGAGTTCGGTCTTTTGATTGTGATACTTTTGGTTAAGCCCACGGGTATTTTGGGCAAGCAGAGAAGAGAGAAGGTGTGAGCCGATGATGAAAAAGCTGATGAAAAAATCGGCCGGTTATTTGAATTATGCGGTTGTGGCAATCGTACTTGTGCTCACCGGTGTATTGGGCTTTAACGGTTACCTTGACAGGTCGACGATGAATCTTCTTACGATGATTTCATATTCTATCGTGCTTGCTGTTTCGCTTAACCTTGTTGTCGGTTTCCTCGGCGAGCTCAGCTTGGGTCATGCCGGATTTATGTGCGTCGGCGCATATCTGGGATGCTTTTTTGCAAACTTCCTTCACACGTTTATAGCGTCCCGCGTGCTCGTTTTGATTTTGTCGATGCTTGTCGGAGGTCTTATAGCCGCGGTATTCGGATTTTTGATCGGTCTTCCCGCGCTGAGGCTGAAGGGCGATTATTTGGCGATTGTCACCTTGGCGTTCGGAGAAATTGTCAGAAATATATTTAAGAATCTTAAAACCTTCGGCGGAGCGATGGGGCTTTCAACCGTAAAATACGGGGTTGATTTATATATTCCGGCACTCATTGTTGTGTTTTTGATGCTTGTGCTTGTTCAAAACCTTATAAAAAGCAAGCACGGAAGGGCGATAACCGCTATCAGGGATAATGAAATAGCAGCGAAGGCAATGGGTATTAACGTTACGTTTTACAAGCTTTTGGTGTTTGTTATTTCATCATTTTTTGCCGGAATGGCGGGCGTGCTTTACGGGCATTACAACACACCGGTAATGTACACCTTTTTCTCCTACAACTATTCGATAGAAATTCTTGTTATGGTCGTTTTGGGCGGCATGGGAAGCGTGAACGGCTCCATGATAGCGGCAACACTTATTACGTGCGTAAACTTCTTTTTACAGACCAAGCTTTCCGGTGACCTTGCGGCAATCAAAAACCTCGTCTATGCGCTTATTCTTATCGTTATGGTAATATTCAACAATGCTCCGGCATTGAGGGGCGTGAGAGAGGCTTTATTCGGTAAAAAGGAGGAAAAGTGATATGAGTTTAATGCTTGAAACACAGGAGCTTGGTATCACCTTCGGCGGCTTAAAGGCAGTG
>CAZRUB010000023.1:0-12745 GCA_964603185.1 uncultured Ruminococcus sp. | reverse complement strand
TTTTGCCGTATTATCGACTTTTTCAAGATAATCAAGCCAAGTGCCTTGTATCATCTATTGTTGTACACGAGTCACCGCGTCGAAGCAAAGGAAGACTTTGCTTCGATTTTTTTGTGGTAAATAAAAAATCGAATAACTCACAGTCTGAGCCGAGTGATAGAAATATCCTCGGCTTTTTATTTTGGAAAAAAGGAGATAATTATGCTTTTTGCTCCGCCTGCACACAAAGAGCAAGCTTTTTTCTGTGTGTTGATGTAAAATAGTATAGGCGATACAACAAGAAAAATGTAAGGAGAACTCCGATGAAATATCAAGAATGGCTCAATTGTTGGCTGGAAAACTATATTCAGCCGTCTTCAAAGCAGCGAACGTATACAAGATACTGTGAAATTGTCACCCAGCATATTGTCCCCGGGCTCGGGCGGTATAATTTGGATGAGCTCACACCGCTTTCGCTCCAATGCTTTGTGACGGAGCTCATGAATTGCGGAAATTTGAGAACCGGGAAAGGCTTGTC
Organism: uncultured Ruminococcus sp.; assembly: GCA_964603185.1. Classification (GTDB taxonomy): domain Bacteria; phylum Bacillota; class Clostridia; order CAKSNL01; family HGM11501; genus HGM11501. The sequence goes on along the minus strand of CAZRUB010000023.1, from coordinate 12,228 downwards.
GCCGAATTCCGTGAATGCAATCATCACGGTGGTGCAGAATTCACTGAAAACGGCATACGCACTCGGATATATGAAGCATTATACGGCAGATAAGATAAAGCGTCCGAAGGCGGGAGAAAAGAAGGTTGAGTGTTTTTCCTCCGCCGAGCAAAAGAAAATGGAGGAATACATAAAAGACCGAGACAGAGCGAAGCTGTTCGGTGTTGTTTTGTGCCTGTATACAGGCCTCCGTATAGGGGAATTGCTTGCGCTTGAATGGACGGATATTGACTTTACAAAGGGCGAATTGCGAGTAACCAAGACCTGCTATGACGGACGGAATAAAGAAGGCATATTCGGAAGAATAACCGATACTCCGAAAACGCAGGCCTCCGTGCGCACGATTCCGCTTCCGAAACAAATTATGCCGCTGCTTCGTGATGTTAAAAAGAAAAGCCGCTCGATATATATCGTATCGGGCGGAGAAAAGTGTGTGTCAATCAGATCTTACCAACGCACCTTTGCCGCGCTGCAGAAAAAGCTCGGAATACAGCACCGCGGCTTTCATTCTCTGCGCCATACCTTTGCTACGCGCGCGTTGGAATGCGGAATGGATGTGAAAACGTTGTCCGAGATACTCGGCCATAAGAATCCGACCGTAACGCTTAACCGTTATGCTCATTCCCTTATGGAACACAAGAAGGAAATGATGAACAGACTCGGAAAGCTTCTTTAAGGGACGAAAAAAAGCCGTCTATTAGAATAATAGATGTTCATCCATTAGAATAATAGGCGGCTACATTTATGTTTAATTATATCACAAAACCATAAATAATGCAAGTGTTTTATAGATTTTTCTACATTTTCCCTCTTAAAACCTCCGCATTTTTTACTATGTATATCCAAAGCCGAAAAAAATGAACGCCTATTATTCTAATAGGCGTTCAAATTGTTTGCGTAAGGTTCCGCTGTTATTGTTGAGCTTTGCATAGGAGTGGGTCGGATAATGGGCATTCGGTTGTTCCCTCACAATCAAATAGCATATGATGCGGCTCTTGCGATGCTTATGTCATGCGGCAAAGCCGCCGTCATACATCCTACCGGCACGGGAAAATCCTTTATCGGCTTCAAGCTCTGCGAAGAAAAAAGTGGCGAGCGAATTTGTTGGCTTTCTCCGTCGGAATATATCGTAAAAACACAGCTTGAAAATTTAAGGAAGGCAGGCGGTGCGGAGCTTGAAAATCTCCGCTTTTGCACCTACGCCAAATTAATGCTGATGACCGACGAAGAAATGATCGCAATCGACCCGTCATATATAATCCTCGACGAATTCCACCGCTGCGGTGCCGAAATGTGGGGTGAAGGGGTTCGGCGGCTGCTGCAAATTTTTCCTCGGGCAAGGGTACTGGGGCTTTCGGCAACGGCGATTCGTTATCTCGATAATCAGCGCGATATGGCCGCGGAGCTGTTCGACGGCAACGTTGCGTCGGAAATGACCCTCGGGGAGGCAATCGTTCGGGGAATACTCAATCCGCCGACCTATATTCTTTCTGTATATTCCTACCAAAAGGATTTGGAAAAATACAAAAGACGAATCAAAGGCGCGAAAAATCGCGCGGTACGTGACGAGGCGGAAAAATACTATGAGGCTCTGCGCCGTGCTCTCGAAAAAGCTGACGGCTTGGACTTGATATTCAAAAAGCATATTAAGTCCAAGAACGGGAAATACATAGTGTTCTGCTCCAATGCGGAGCATATGAGGGATATGATAGCAAAGGTTCCCGAATGGTTTGGCGCAATCGATGCTTATCCGCACGTGTATTCGGCGTATTCGGACGATACCGAAACAGACAAAGCATTTGCAAAGTTCAAAGCGGACGAGAGCGAGCACTTAAAGCTTTTGTTCTGCATTGATATGTTAAACGAGGGTGTGCACGTTGAAAAGATTGACGGGGTGATTCTGTTCCGCCCTACCGTGTCCCCCATCATTTACAAACAACAAATAGGACGGGCTTTATCCGCAAGCAAGGACAGAGAGCCTGTCATCTTCGATATCGTCAACAATATCGAAAATCTTTACAGCATCGGCACCGTTGAACAGGAAATGCAGGTTGCCGTGAGCTATTACCGTTTTCTCGGTATTGATGAAGAAATCGTCAACGAGCATTTCAAAATCGTGGATGAAGTACAAAATGTTCGTCAAGTCTTCGACAAGCTGAATGATACATTAACGGCTTCTTGGGATATGATGTACGGCTTTGCAAAGCAATATTATACCGAATACGGCAAGCTTGAGGTGCCGAGAAGATACAAAACAGAGGAAGGATATTCCCTCGGACATTGGATTTTCACGCAGCGAAATGTGTACAATGGCGAAGCCTACGGCACGCTTGGGGAAGAGAGGATAAAGAAGCTCGAAGCGATCGGCATGGTGTGGGACAAAGCCCGCGATATCTCTTGGCAACGGTATTACGCAGCGGCGAAGGCGTATTATGAGGAGCACGGTGACTTAAACGTGCCGTGTGACTCCGAAAAAACAAATGAAGTTGATTTGGCCGCGTGGATAAGGCGCATTCGTTCTTACAGAAAAAGCGGCATTCAAAACGGTTATTTGACCGAGGAACGAATTGCCGCGCTTGACAAAATGGGAATGATATGGAGCGTTCCCGATTATCTGTGGGAAGAAAATTTCACGGGCGCCTTGGACTTCTATAGAAAAAACGGACATTTGGATATTCCTGCGGATTACTGCGCGCCCAACGGCTTGAAGACAGGAGCTTGGATCAGGCGTCAACGCGCTCTGCGTTCGGGAAAAGCGAAAACCGGAGCGCCGCCCACCGCGGAACAGATTGCGCGTTTGGACGAAATTGGAATGGATTGGAGGGATCGCTTTGAGGCCGCGTGGGACAGAGGCTATCGGGCTACGCTTGCCTATTATCGGGAGCACGGAAGCATTGACGTTCCGACAACGTATGTGACGCCTTCGGGTTATCGCCTCGGTGCTTGGCTTGCGAACCGCAGAGAAAAAGGAAAAGAAAAGCATTCCGAGGAACAGCAAAGGCAGCTTGAAGAGCTCGGAATGGTTTGGATAAAACCCGATTCTTGGGAGGTTCGCTACGCCCTTGTAAAAAAATACTATGAGGAACACGGAAGCTTGAACATGGCGCCGCAGTATAAGGCAGACGGCATTTGGCTTTCCAAATGGCTGAACGAACAACGGCAGATTTATATCGGCAACCGCGGGAAAAAGAAGCTTACGGAAGAACAAACGGCACGACTTGAAGAGCTCGGAATGGTTTGGGAAAACCGTAATCAGCTTATAAGGAGCGAGGCTTGGAACAGGCAATTCGGAAACGTACAGGCGTTTTATCGCAAAAACGGACATTTGAATATTCCGAGTGATTATGATAACGGGAACGGAAAATATCTTGCCGATTGGATAGGCAGACAAAGAGCGTTAAAAGCAAAAGGAAAGCTGTCTGAGGAACAGGTCGAATTGCTTGAATCGGTCGGTATGGTATGGGCAATCGATGATCCGTGGAAAATCGGTTTTGCCCACGCAAAAGAATATTACGCCGCAAACGGAAATTTGCTTGTGAAGCCTAACTACATTTGCCCCGACGGATATAAGCTCGGAGGCTGGATAAGTAATCAAAGGTTAAACCGCAAAACGGCTGACAAATATAAAAAATCGGATAAAGCCCGGATCGAAAGCTTGAACGAAATCGGCATGGTATGGGACGCGCTTGAGTTCCGTTGGGAAGAAGCCTACAAAAGAGCCGCCGCTTTCTATGGGGAGAACGGGCATTTGGAGCTTCCGAGATATTACGGAAAAGAAAGGGAATTTGACTTATACGAATGGGTTATGTCCCAGAGGAACAAATACCGCTCGGGAGAGCTTTCCGAGGATAAAATCAGGAGGCTCGAAGCAATCGGGATGGATTGGCTGACCTCGGTTGAGCGGGATTGGGAGAATCACTACGCTTCGGCAGAGCGTTATTACCGTGAGCACGGCACGCTGGCAATGCCCTGCACATATGTGGATGAAGGCGGCTTTCCTCTCGGTATGTGGCTTTGGCGTATTCGCGGAGGCAAAATCAAATTGAGGACAGAGGGCGCAAACGGCAATCAGCTTGAACGATTGAAGAAAATCGGATTTGAAATGCCGAAGGAACCAAAGGAAACAAAGGAAACAAAGGAAACAAAGGAAGCCGTTGCCTCAAAAGCGGTATGCGCCGTTTGATAAAATACGAAGGAGAACGAGATTATGGAAAATAAAAGCAAAGACGTTGCAAGGGCCGAAAAAAGCAAGGAATACGACCCGATTGAAAAATGCGTTATTTGCGGAGCGGATACACCGTATAGGATGAGCACACCCGTCAGCCGAAGAGAATTTTACGTTGAGGGCTCCGGGCAGATTTGCCGCCATTGTCATTATGAAATCTATGTCAGGAAGGGCAGGTGATTGAATGGAGGCTTCGAATGTATACAAATTAAAGCCCGGTCAGAAGCTTTATCGTTTGGTTAAAGCGGTAGCGGATTTTTTCATTGCCCTAACGGCGTTGATTGTTTTATCCCCTTTATTTATCGTTGTTGCAATTGCAATTAAAATCGATTCGCCCGGACCTGTTTTCTTCGTTCAAAAGAGAATCGGTAAAAACGGGAAGTTGTTCAATTGCGTCAAGTTCAGAAGTATGTCCGTTGACGCTCGGCATGATGTTGCGGGCTATGAATATGAAAACGCAGCATCTTATGTCACAAGGACAGGAGCTTTTATACGCAAGCTTTCGATAGACGAGCTGCCGCAATTATTCAATCTCTTAACCTTTAGGATGAGCTTGATCGGGTTTAGGCCGTCGCAAGAAAACGAAACGGAATTAAACAGGGCGAGAGAAAGCTGTGATATGTACCAAGTTCGCCCCGGTATATCGGGATGGGCGCAGGTTAACGGACGTGATGTTTTGGCCGCCAATCCGCAGAAAAAAGCAGAATACGACGCCTATTATTTGGAGCATTTTTCGCTTTGGCTGGATATTAAGATATTCTTTATGACGATTGTTAAGGTTTTCAAAGGTGATGATGTTGTAGAAGGTGTTATTGAAGAATCGCAAGATGTTGCTACGGAAGGAACAACCGCAATCGATGACGAGGCGGTTTTACTGAGGCGGGAAGGTAACAGTGATAACAAAACAACTCAGGAGGTGAAAGAAAAATGCAATATTCCGTTTTGATTAGTGTATACAAAAATGAAAGGGTTGAGTATTTTATTCAAGCAGTCGACAGTTTATTAAATCAAACAATTCACCCGGAACAGATTGTTATGGTTAGGGACGGAAAGGTTTATCGGGAATTGCAAAATGTGATTGACCGTTATGTAAAAGACTATCCGGATATATTTACATATTTGCCGCTTGAGGAGAATTGTGGCCTCGGCGAGGCTTTGCGATACGGATTGACCTATTGCAGGAACGAGCTTGTGGGAAGAATGGATACCGATGATATATCCGTGCCAGATCGATTTGAAAAGCAAATGGAATTCATGAAAAACAACCCCGATGTTGATATTGTGGGCGGAAATATATCTGAGTTTATCAACAAGCCGACAGAAGTGGTGGATTACAGAATTGTTCCGCAGGAACATAAAGACATAGTGAATCATTTAGGAAACAGAAATCCGTTTAATCACGGTACCGTTATGTTCAAAAAAAGCACCTTGGAGAGGGCGGGCTCATACGAAAGCTTCTATTTGTTTGAGGATTGGTATTTGTGGGTGAGAATGTATCTTTCGGGAGCCAAGTTTGCCAATATCAATGCCGTGTTGGTGAATTTTCGTGTTTCCGATATGGCAAACAGGCGCGGCGGAATGAAATATTACTTAAGCTGTGTAAAGCTTTTGAATTATATGAAAAAGAATCACGTTATCGGTTTTGGAAAATATGCCGAGATATGCGTCGTAAGGTTTTGCGGCTATGTTTTGTTACCCAATAAAATGCGTGAGTGGGCTTATAAAAAGTTTTTAAGAAGCAACGGCAATGTGGCCGACTTGCAAGCCAAGGAGCTTATACATCGATAAACAAATAAAAGCTAAAAGAGAGGATTAGGCATGGTAATTTTACATATTGCGGCAATACGGGATAATCCGGCAAACGGTGTGTGCGTTGTTGTTCCCGAGCACATAAAGGCTCAAAGTAAATATGAAACAGTCGGGCTTTTAAACCTTAACGATTATATGCCGAACGGAATAGAAAACCGATTTACTTATTCTTCCGCGTTTTCGATAAACGACCTTAAAGAGCCTTTCAATAAGCCCGATATTGCGGTTTTTCACCAGATATATGAGCCTGAATTTGTTCGAATATCAAGGCTCCTTCGTAAAGAAAAAATACCGTATGTTATTGTTCCCCACTGTTCGTTGACAACAGGGGCACAGAAGAAAAAGAAAATCAAAAAAATTCTGGGCAATTTTCTTTTTAATCCGTTTATCAAACATGCGGCAGCTATTCAGTGTTTATCAAAAACCGAAATGGAAACGACACGGTGGAAGGTGCCCAAGTTTGTAGGGACGAACGGTATAAAACTGCCGAGAGAAAAAAAGCAATCTTTCGATACAGAAAAAATTCGATTTGTTTACATCGGTAGATTGGATTGGCTCCATAAGGGGCTTGATATTTTGCTTGATGCGTTCAAATCATTAATGAACTCACCTTATAAAGACACATGCGAGCTTCACATATACGGCCCGGATTTTCAAGGACAATATGCCCATGTTGAAAAAATGATAGCGGAACGTTCTTTGAATGAGATTGTTACATTACACCCCGCGGTTTTCGGGGAAGAAAAGGAAAAAATATTGTTGGATTCGGATATATTTATCCAAACCTCTCGCTTTGAAGGAATGCCTATGGGAATACTTGAAGCATTAAGCTACGGCTTGCCTTGCCTTGTTACCGAAGGAACAACACTGGGTGAGCTTGTTGAGGAATGCAATGCCGGGTGGGCTGCAAAAACAAATGCCGAATCGGTAGCGGAGAAGTTAAAGACGGCAATCGACAACTGTGAAACCTTACGGGAAAAGTCCGAAAATGCGAGAAAAATGATAAAAGAAAATTTCGCATGGGAAAAAATTGCTGAGGATACAATAAAAAAATATCGTAAGCTTGTTGAATTTAGGGGTAATTAAATGTTACTTTATTCATGTATAACAATAGTTTTATTAGTTACTTTAATCATTTCCGTTACTGATTGCAGAAGCAATAGCGGACTGAAAATAAAGAGAGCTTTTTACTTTAGTAAATCGATATATAATCTTCTATTTGTAAGCTTGATGTTGTTGTTTTGGTTTTTGACAGCTTTCAGGGGAGATAGCATCGGTAACGATACGGCTAATTATTTAGGCTATTATAGACAGATAGCAAGAAGCGGAATTGACACAAAATTGCAAATAGAATTAGGATTTAAATATCTCTGCTTGTTTCTGTCAAAAATAACACCGAATCCATATTTTTTATTAATTACCTGTGCTACAATTTGCTATTCGATTTGCGGTATATATATTTATAAGCACTCGAACAATATATTGTTTTCTCTGGTTTTTTTATTTTGTGTTGTTTTTTCTTCTTTTACCAATATTTTACGTCAGGCAATTGCTATGGTTATTGTGTTGATAGCATACGAAATGATAAGAAAGAAACGATATTTTATTGCTGCTGTGCTGATATTATTTGCTACATTGTTTCATATATCCGCTATAATCGCTTTTTTGTGGTTTGCTCATAAGCTTGTTCCCAAAAATCCCATCGTTATTATTTGTGTTGCAACATGGCTGGTTATACTTAGTGTTTCTGGCATTTTGAATACATTGCTTGCCGGTGTAATAAAAGAATATCAGGGATATTTTGAGAGTGAATACGCCGGTACCGGTTGGTTAGGAATTTTGTATTATTGTTTAAGAGCTTTTGCTTTTTACATTTTCGTTTACACTGCGTACAAAAAATCGATTAAAGAACACTCGCTTGCAGTTTCTAATTCGGTGCTATTGCTGAGTACGGTTTGTTTAGGCTTTTCTGTTAATCTGTTTAGTCGTGCAAGTTCATATTTTTTGTTAGTATCGGTGGTTGATATTCCCAATGTATTTAATTCCGGGAAAATCAAAAACAGGGATTTATGGATGCTTATTATGGGAATTATAATGCTTGCGTATTTTATGGTTACTTTAATTATTCGACCCGAGTGGAATAATTTGTATCCGTATGAGTTTAATTGGAATTAGGCAGTTTTTGATTGAAAAAGTAGCTTGTAAATACAGTATTTTGTCGAAAACGGATTGGAGATAAGAGATGAAGATATATTATTTTTTGAAAAAAGGATTTCAATTATTCCCTCCATGTTTGGCGCAGCTTCTTTATTTAAATGATTTAGGCATAGATTTAGAAGTATATCATGGAAAAAGTTCAGAAACTATAAATGATATATTGGATCAACGAAATATAACTCACTATACTTTGGATTCAGACAGAGATAACTCAAATAAATTAAGTAGTGCTCAAACATTGCTTAATTACACATCGGAAGTAATAAAAATAATAAAAAAAATACCCAACGACGGCATTATATGGTTCGGAAATTGCGAATCTGCGATTACCGTGTGGAAGACGATACAAGGCAGAAAATTTGTTCTATCGGTTCTCGAATTAGATAATCCGGACTCTTTCATAGGAAGACAATTAAAAAAGTTTATAAATCAAGCAAGCGCAGTGATTTGTTGTGAAAAGCATAGGGCGGCAATAATGCGAGTTTATTATAAACTTAAGCAAGAGCCTTATGTTCTTCCTAATAAGCCATATGAGTTTAATGATAATTTTGTTAAGCTTAACGAAGAGCAAGAGAAAATGATAGGGTCGATCAAGGACAAGTTCATTGTTTTGTATCAGGGTATTGTTACGCCGGATAGACCTCTTGATAAAATTGCAGATGCTCTTGATTTTTTCAATGATAAAGACATTTATTTTCTTGTACTCGGAAATGCAGAAGAAAAATATCAAGTTGAACTTAAAAAACATTATTCGAGGATGGTGTTTGGAGGGTTTGTTCCGAGTCCTCAGCACTTACTTGTAACTCGGTATGCTAAGATAGGAATAGCAAACTATGATTATTCTTGCCTTAATAATTTATTTTGCGCACCCAATAAGATATACGAGTATGCAAAATTCGGTATCCCCATGCTCACCTCTGCAAATATAGGACTTACCGAAACAGTAGGTGCAGCGAATGCGGCTATTTGCGTCGATTTTCGTAATACAGAGCAGATTGTAAACGGAATTAACAGTATAAAGAGTAATTATAACTTTTATGTTAAGTCTGCTATAGACTTTTATAAAGGGGTATCTAATTTTGATACGATAAAGAAAGTTGTAGACGAATTATGATAAAGAAAATTTTGAAAAGCGAAGTTTTTTCAAACGGCGTTTATCTGTACATATTGCAGATATTTAACACGATAATTCCTCTGTTGACTCTTCCGTATATAACGCGTATTCTTGGAGCCGGTCAGTATGGTATTTTCAGTAAGTCTCTTAATTATATTACTTATTGTCAAACGTTTGTTGAATATGGTTTTACATTGACCGGTACAAAAGAAATATCGTTGTGTGACAGTAAAGAGGGTCGGAATAAGATATTTAGCCGAATTACATACAGTAAAATTTTGCTATTATTTATTTTAATTCCAATTGTTGCAGTATTAAGCTTTACAATAACAAAAAATAAAGCACAGACTATTTGTTTGGTTATACTTGCACTGATGTTGTTTGCTGAGGTTTTTACGCAGACTTGGTTTTTTCAAGGAATACAATATATGCGCCCCATAATGTTTATTAGCCTTATTTCAAGAACAATTTCAACGGTATGTATATTTATTTTTGTAAAAAGTTTTGAGGATGTTTTAGTATATGCGGCATTTTATGTTGCATCAAATTTGATTACTGCTTTGCTCGGAACCATTGTCGCTATGAAAAAGTTTCAAATTAGATTCACAAGTGTTGATAAAGATGATATACTGTTCACTCTAAAGGACGGATGGCCTCTTTTTACCACATCATTTGCAAGTAAGATATGTTCGGGATTTGCAATTACAACGCTTGCTTTTTTTTGCGCTGATGAGATTATAGGAGGCTATTCATCGGTTCAAAAGATACCTTATATTCTTGTTATGATGTTCGCTCCTATAGGACAAGCGATATATCCGTTTATATGTCGCCTTTATGCCGAAGATGTTAACAAAGGTATAAAATTTCTGAAGAAAGTTGCGGGGTGCTTTCTTTGTGTTTGCTTGATAGGTGTTATTGTGATGATTATTTCAAGGCACTGGCTTATTAATTTTGTTTTTGGAGAAGATTATCTCAGTTATGCTGATTTAATAATTCCGCTTGCTTTTTGGATGTTACTTAGTATAGTAAATAATTTTTTAGGTGTTCAAACTCTTATTGCAAGGGGTTATCAAAAACAATATAGCCGATGTTTTTTGATGAGTATTATTGTTTTGATTATTTTATGTCTTGCATTAGGATACGTTGTTGGCGCAATGGGCGCTGCTATTGCGACTCTAATAGGAGAACTGGTTCTCGCTTTAGGATGCATGATAGTAATTGTCAAGAATGGGTTGTTGAAATCCTCAAACACGGATTTTGATTGCAAGAGAATTACAGATATTCCGGAAGAGGATGAACCATGAGTATTAATAAAACAATGTTTCGCTTATTTAGCTATGTGTTGTGCGAAAATGACGAAAATAAAACAGTCAATCTCGACCGTGACACTTGGGTTAAGTTATTTAATTTATCCAAAAAACACGACCTGGCGCATTTGATAGGGTATGCGCTGAAAAATTTCGAAAACAAACCGGACGAGGATATTCAAAAAGCGTTTGAGCGGGAAATGAACACAGCGTTGTTTCGCTATGTTAAGATCAGCTACGACCTTGAAGCTATATCAAACGCTTTGGAAAAGGCTCAAATAAGCTTTATCCCGCTCAAGGGCTCTGCAATAAGAAAATATTACCCCGAGCCGTGGCTTCGGACAAGCGGTGATATTGATATTTTGATTGCCGATTCCGATGTTGAAAAGGCAAAAAAGCTTCTTTCCGAGGAGCTGAGCTATACCTACGTTTCGGAATGGGATTATGAAGTGTCGTTTCATACGCCCGCCAAAACCCATATTGAGCTTCATCACACCTTAAAGGACGAAAACGAAGCAATAAATAAGGTATTGTCCGGTGTTTGGGAACGCTCCGCGCCTGTTGCGCAAGCTTCGTTTTGTTATGAGATGAGGGATGAAATGTTTTATTTCTACCACATTGCCCACATGGCAAAGCACTTTGTCAACGGCGGTTGCGGTATAAGGCCGTTTATCGATATATGGGTGTTAAATAATAATTGCGAATTCGACAAACAAAAAAGATATGCTCTGCTTGATGAGGCCGGGTTATTGCCGTTTGCAAAGGCGGCGGAGAAATTATCGGAGGTATGGCTGGGAAATGAGCCGCACACGTCGCTTTCGGAACAGTTGGAGCAATTTATTTTAAGCGGCGGTACATACGGAACGGTAGCAAACAGAGTAGCCGTACAACGAACTGTTGCCGGCGGCAAATTCTCGTATATTATGACAAGAATATTTTTGCCGTACGATCAATTAAAATTGACCTATCCGCATCTGGGAAAAAGAAAATGGTTGTTTCCTTTTTATCAGATAAAGAGATGGTTCAGAATTTTCAGAAAAGGAAAGCTCAAAAAGTCAATGCAAGAAGTTGAAATTACCTCGGCCGTCACAACCGATAAAAACGCTCGGACAACATGGCTTTTGAAAGAATTGGGAATAAAACGATAAGTTCGCAAAATCGGATGAATGATTAAAATAATAATTTCGGCTCGGAGCTTATTAAATTGTGGTTTGACGTCGGGATATAATGCAAAATACACAATCCGATTGGATTTATTTCGAATAAAACGATAAAATGACGGGGGTGTTTTTATAAAAAATAAATAAAATTAGTGAAATTTAAAAAAAACACTTGCAAAATCATTTAAAATCTGTTATTATAATATTTACCGTGACGAAATGGAGGTGTTTTAAATGGCAAAATGTGATGTTTGCGGAAAGGGCGTAACATTCGGAATCAGAGTCAGCCATTCTCACAGAAGAAGCAACAGAACGTGGAAAGCTAACGTTAAGAAGGTAAGAGCGCTCGTTAACGGC
>CAZRUB010000022.1:0-12771 GCA_964603185.1 uncultured Ruminococcus sp. | reverse complement strand
CAGCTCCAGCTATAAGCTCATAGGGGATGTAAGCTTTGTGCCCAAGGCTTCGTTTGCGGGAACGGTTGAAATTGAATTTAAGGGCTATTCAAGCGGCAAGGCTACGTTTAACGGAACGGTCAAAATCACCGTTACGGCCAGTGAGAATACGGGTGAGCTTGATAAGATAACCTACAATGTTGTTCCCGGCGGTAAAATTAAGCTGAATGCATCCGATTTTAATCAGGTGTGCAGAAATGCGGGCTTTTCGCTTTATTACATTAAGCTGCAGCAGCCCTCAACGGCGGTGGGAACATATTATTACGATTATGTGGCATCGGACAGATCCCCCTCCGAGGTGAGTGAATCGGCGAAATATTACAGAAGTTCCTCCGATTCCGGAAGCTACTTGATAAACGATATCACACTTGTTACGAAGAAGCAGGCATCCGGAACCGCTAAGCTTACGTATTATGCCTATGACGCGGACGGAGAAGAATATGAGGGCGTTATTGCGGTGAAGTTTGATACATCCTCGTCGGACGTTACATACGAAACGACGGGTGACGTTGTGTTCTTCAACGCATCCGATATTAACAATGCCTGCCTTGAGCTTACGGGAGATAAGGTTTCCTACGTTAAGTTTTCGCTGCCCTCCAAGGGAACTCTTTACTATGACTATGACGATGAAGAGGATTCAAGGACAACAGTAAAGTCAAGCACAAAATATTATTACAGCAAGTCGCCCTATCTTTATCTTGTGGGCTATGTTCCGAAGAGTGATTATACCGGCACGGTTATAATCGACTATGTTGCTTATAATTTGGACGGTGACAGCTGCAACGGAAGCATAACCGTTAAGGTTGATACGGAGGATGTGGAAAAGGCGGACGATATAACCTATTCGGTTAAAAACACAAGCTATTGCACCTTTGCGGCTTCCGACTTTAATTTGGAGTGCAAAAGCGTAACCGGTGAAAGGCTTAATTACGTACGCTTCGGCACGGCTTCCTCGGGAAATCTTTACTACGACTATACCGACAGAAACGGCGGCAGCTATGATTCCAAGGTTTCCTCCGGCCGTTATTATTACGACACGGGCGACCAATACATTAAATATGTTACGTATGTTCCGAAGTCATCCTATACCGGAACGGCAACGGTTAAATATACCGGTTATTCGGTTGATGGGACAAGCTTTACAGGTGACATCAAAATTTCGGTAACAGGCACGTCAAGCTCGTCCTCAAGCTCGTCCAAATATGACGACGATGAGGCGGACGACATTAAATATACCGGCGTTGTCGGCGAGAAGATTTATTTTGAGTCGAGCGATTTCAACTCGGAATGTAAGGGGCTTTTCGGAGAAAAGCTTGATTATGTAAAATTCAAGCTTCCCTCGGCCTCCTACGGAACGCTTTACTGCGGATCGAGGGAGGAGCTTTCCTCAACGGACAAGTGCTATTACAAGGATGATGACCTTACGATATCGGACGTTTACTTTGTGCCCGATAAAACAGGAAAAATTTCCATAAGCTATACCGGCCGCTCCGAGGAGGATGACGTTTATACCGGAAAGGTTGTTATCACCGTTTCGAAGGCCGATGACGATGATGACGACAAAAAGGTAACAGCCTCGTCGGGGATGAGTAATTTTGCCTATATCACGAGCTACAAAACAACGCTTTTCACCGATATTGATGAAAGCGCTTGGTACGGTGAAAAGCAGACGGGCGCGATAAAATCGGCTTATCGCTACGGCTTCGTACAGGGCAAGGGCGACAAGCTTTTCGACCCGATGGGAAGCATAACAGTTGCGGAGGCAATAACGATTGCGGCACGTATGACGGATATCTACTACGGCGACGAAACAAGCTTCAAAACAACAGGCGAAAACTGGTATGACGATTATGTAAGCTACGCGATAAAGAAGGGCATAATAAAGAAGGGCGACTTCGTCAACTACGGCAAGAATGCAACGAGAGCCGAAATGGCATACATTTTCGCACATGTTCTTCCGAGTGGGGAATACGACAAAATAAACAAAATTTCTTCCGTTCCCGATGTTAAGGAAGGCCTTAAATATTATGATGAAATAATGCTTTTATACAATGCGGGAATTGTTTCGGGAAATGATGAAAAAGGAACCTTCGCACCCTCCACAAGCATAACGAGAGCCGAGGTTTCGGCAATCATCGTAAGAATCGCCGATAAGGAAGAAAGGCGAACAAATTCATTCTGATTGAAAAAAGTCTGCCACGGCCTTCGGCTTCGGCAGACTTTTTTTGAATTGCAAAATTCCCTTTGGGACATAATAGCCTAAGGCGCGCGGCGTTAAAAATTTTGTGTGCCCGAGGGTGGTTATGTGAAAAAAATATGGATTTTCGCGTTCGGGGGAGCGGCATATTGCTTTTTGGAGCTTTTGTGGCGCGGAAGCACGCACTGGAGCATGGCTCTTGCCGGCGGTACCGTTCTTACGATTTTATACGTTTCGAGCGGCCGTATGGGAGTTTTGAGCTTTATGCCGTATTCGGCGGCGGTAATAACCCTAACGGAGCTTTTGTTCGGGCTTGTGTTTAATCTTGCGCTTAATGCGGATGTGTGGGACTATTCGGGAATCGTCATGAATTTTCTCGGGCAAATTTGCCTGCCGTATTCACTTTTATGGCTTGCGCTTTCCTTCCCGCTTTATTATATTGTGCGGGTGCTTAGAAGATAAATTCACCGAAATGAGGTGTGTGGTGTGGAGCTTTACATTTGTGCATATAACGAAAGAGCGTTAAAAGGCGTTCAGGAGCTTATAAGGCTTGTGGGAAGGCGCGTGCAAAAGCCCCTGTGGGGCAGGCGTCACACGGACATTTACTCAAAGCCCGAGTCACTTTTGTTTCTCGATCACGGCGGAGAAATGTGGGATGTTGTATCGGCGGAAAGGCTTATCGGAACCACACTGAGGGAATATATCGTTTACAAGGACGACGGTCGGGCGGTACATATTTTGTCGGAGCCGGAGAATATAGGAGAGGCCGAGGGCTCGGTTCTTGCCGAGCGTATTCGTCAGCTGGACAATGAATATCGCTCAGCGGTATTCACCGTGATAGAGGCCGACCCGCTGAGGAGAATGTCGGGCTACAGGGAAAAGGCGCGATGTGTTAAAAGCACCGTTACGCGGGGGATTTATTCCGAAAGGCTTTATTCCTCGCTCATTGAGCCGTCTTGGCTTTCGCAAACCGATGTGTTCGTAACGGACGAATACACGATGAGCGCCGTGCTTATGGCACTGACCGGTGCGGACGAGCCGATTCTCGTTCACCTCATGTCACGGGAAAGCGATGTTTACGTTCCCTTTTCTTCAATCAAGCCAAGCTGCTTCATCCCGAAGAAAAAGGCAATAAGGGAAGCAGCCTACGGTATTTCCGAGTGGCTTTATAAAATAGGGGTGACGGGCTTTTCAAAAAGAATGAAGCGTGCGGCGGACGCTTCCGAGAGCTTTGAAGAAATAGCAAGAAGAATAGGTGAGCCCGTAAGACGAAAAAAGGACGAGGGAGAAAGCTAAAGCCCGAAGGAGGATGAGGATGCGGATGAAAACGGAAGCAATGTTGAAGATAAGGCTTGAAAACGATTTTTTGCCGGAGCACACGTTCGATTGCGGACAGTGCTTTCGCTGGAATCGGCAAGAGGACGGAAGCTATATCGGAGTGGCACATAAAAGGGCGGTACGCCTTACATACGAAAACGGAAATATTGTGCTTTCAGGCGCGTCGGAGAAGGACAGGCGGCTGTGGGAGGAATATTTCGATGCAGAGAGAGATTATTCCGCCATCAAGGAAAAAATCGGAACTTCGGATACAATGAAAAAGGCGATTTTATTCGGAAACGGAATAAGAATTCTCAAGCAGGATTTTTTCGAAACGCTGATTTCCTTCATTATTTCACAGCAAAGCTCCATTCCGAAAATCAAGCGCAGTATAGAGCTTTTGTGCTCGGCCTACGGCGAGGAGGCGTGGCTTTCGGGAAAGTGCTTTAGGGCCTTTCCGAGTGCGGAGGCCTTGCGCCGCGTAACGGAGGAGGAGTATCGCGAGTTCGGCGTGGGATACCGCGCAAAATATATAGAGGCGGCCGTGCACGGCGTATTGAGCGGCGAAATCGACGAAAAGAAATTACGGAGCGGCGATACACAGGCGGCGCGGAATGCCCTTCTTAAGATATACGGCGTCGGGAACAAGGTTGCGGATTGCATACTTTTGTTTTCCCTCGGGAGGTTTGATTCGTTTCCGGTGGATGTGTGGATTCGCCGCGTGATTGAAGAGGATCTCGGCGGAGAGGATGGGAAAAAGCTTTTCGGCGAATATTCGGGCTTTGCCCAGCAATATCTGTTTTATTGGAAAAGATCGGCGGGGAATTAAACCTCCGCCGTTTTGTTTTACTTTTGAATACTATACGGGAGAAAACGAAAACGGGAATGAAGGCGGTAAGGTACAGGGGGCTTGCTTTAGGTGACGAGAGAATGAAGCCGAAGGCCGCGGAGAGCAGTGCACACAGAGTCTTTCCCTTAATCAGCGTTACGGGCGATAACGAGTGGGGATAAAAAGCGGCGGCGGATTGCATGTGAATGCACATGCCGTTAAAGCCCAAAAGCGCGGCCGCAAGCGTGAAGGCGTAAGGGTTCTTTGCGTCCAGCGAAAGTATTCCGCCCGTCAGCTCGAAAAGGCCCGAAAAAAATGCCGCTGTATTCCCGTAAAGACGCGAAAGCAAAAGCAAGGCGAATATTCGAAAAATCAAAAAGCCCGCGCAAATGACCGACATGGTTTTGACGGAGGATAAAAGGCTTTTGGAAAACGCCGAATGAAGGGGCGGCGGCTCATAAAGCGAAAGCGCCTCCCTTAACGGTAAATACCGTGTTTTTTTCGGCATCTCGGGACGAAGGAGAATTGCGCATACAACGGAGGATAAAAGGTGGACGGCATAAAGAGCCGCACCCTTTTCAAAGCTGCCGAAAAGCCCCGTGCCGACAGCGCCCGTAACAAACATGATTCCGGAGTTGTTTGCAAGCACGGGTAAAAGCTCCGCCTCGCGGCGAGAGATTTTTCCCTCGGAATAAAGCCTTGCGGCCTCTGCCGCACCGGTGGGGAAGCCGCCCAAAATACCCAAAAGCACGGCAGAGGAGGAAGCGGGGCTTATGTGAAAAATCGGCGTTAAGGCACGGGAAAGCAGGGCAGACAATATATCGCCGCAATATTGCGACAAAAGACATGAAAAAAACATGAACGGAAAAAGCGAGGGGATAAGCACAAAAAGGCAGTCCTCGATTCCGCTTTTGATTTCGGCGGCGCATTCCGCGGCCTTGAAGGGAAGAAAAAGAGTTATAATAAGGAGAAACAGAAAAACAGAAAAGCCGAAAAGCTTTTTCATAAAAAACACCTCATTTAATTTTATGCCCGCGCCTAAGGCATAAGACCGAGAGGGCGGCATAAAATTAAAAAGAGGTGAAGGCATTATGAGAAAAAGGCAAGCGGAATACCGTGAGCTTTCCGCGGCATTTTCCGGGAACGAGGCGCTTGTTACCGTTTCCGGGAACAGGGAGCTGACGGTCGAAGGCTATCGCGGGATAATATCCTACGAGGCTTTCGAAGTAAAAATAAACACGCGCGACAAAATAATTTGTGTGCGCGGCGAGGAGCTTGTGCTTTTGCACATAACGGATGAGCTTTTAAGCATTGCCGGAAAAATATCGGCGGTGGAATTTATTTAAAAGGGAGTTATCGCGTTGCTTTTAAGGCTTTTTTATTATATCAGAGGCTATGTGCGAATTTCGGTTTCCGGCTCGTTTCCCGAAAGATTTTTAAATCTTTGTGCGGCCTTCGGGCTTCACCTTTGGGGAGTTTTTCACGAGGATGGCAAAATTAACGCCTGCTGCAGTGCGGCGGCGTTTTCAAAAATGCGCCGTGCGGCAAAAAAATCCGGATGTCGAATTAAAATCGTGAAAAAAACGGGACTTTATTTCGCTTTGAGAAGGCTTACCCGCCGCAAGGTGCTTATATCGGGGACGGTTATATTTGCCGCCGCGCTTTTCTTTTCAAGCTGCTTTGTTTGGACGGTTAGGGTGGACGGAAACGAAAATATGACCGAAAGCGAAATAAAATTTCTTGCAGAGTCTTGCGGATTGAAGCAAGGTGTGGTAAAATACAAAATAAATACAAGAAAATTCGAGGAGGCCGCTCTTTTGTCGGAGCCGCGGCTTGCGTGGATATATCCGGAGGTCAAGGGTACCGTTCTTTACATACACGTGCGGGAAAAAACCGATTCGGCGCCTCCCGAGGATGTGAAGGCTCCGTGCGAGGTTGTGGCAAAGCGAAGCGGAGTTATCGAAGAGATAACGGTTAAACGCGGAAGGGCGCTTGTGAAAAAGGGCGATACGGTAACCAAGGGCAGGGCTTTGATCACGGGTGACGGCGTTTTGCACGCGGACGGAAGCGTTACGGCATCCTATTGGGTGCAAAAAACGAAGAGGCTTACCGGCGAAAAAGCGATTACGCGTTATACGGGAAGGGAAAAAAACCGCTATACGGTAAAGATAGGCACCTTCGGAATGCGGCTGGCATTTTCGGGAAAGAAGCCATATACCGAGTGCGAAAAGACCGAGGCTATGAAAAATTTGGTGATTTTCGGCGACATTCCGCTTCCCGTAACGATTAAAAGCGAGCATTATAAGGAAACATATACCGTAAAAGAGAAAATAACCGCAGAGGAAGAAGCGGAAAACGAAAAAGAAAAAATGACGGCGGAATACGAAAAGGAGCTTCCCGACGAGGTTGTGCTTGCACAGGTAACGCACACAATCGAAGAAGCCGCAGACGGGGCGTATCTTAAGGTAACCTTCAGATGCACCGAGGATATTGCGCTTAAGGATTATTCACATACGGAGGAATGAAAACGTGACTGAAAGAGTTTTTGAAATCGATGATATGAGTTTTTTGGCGGAGCTTTTCGGAAGCTTTGATTTTAACATGAAGCTTTTGGAGGAGGAGCTTTCGGTGCAGGTTCAAAACCGCGGAGGCTCGCTTAAAATCACGGGAGCGGAGGAAAACGTCGAGGCGGCCTTGGGCGCGCTTTCGGCAATGCTTTCGGTGCTTAAAAACGGAGAGGAGCTTACGGAGCAGGGCGTCAGATACTGCATTTTGATGGCGCGGGAGGGAAGCGCGGGCTCGGTTTCCTCATTAAACGGAGATTTTGTGTGCATCACCTCCAAGGGAAAGCCGATAAAGGCGAAACCCCTGGGGCAGAAGGAATATATAAAGGCCATAAAGGAAAACCCCATATGCTTCGGGATAGGGCCGGCCGGCACGGGAAAAACCTTTCTTGCCGTTGCCATGGCGGTGGAGGCGTTCAGAAAAAAAGAGGTCAGCAGAATTATTTTAACGCGGCCCGCGGTGGAGGCGGGCGAAAAGCTGGGCTTTTTGCCCGGCGACCTTCAAATGAAGGTTGACCCTTATTTAAGACCGCTTTATGACGCGATGTATGAAATGATGGGCACGGAGAGCTATCAAAAATATTTCGAGCGCGGGCAGATCGAGGTTGCGCCTCTGGCATATATGCGCGGGCGAACGCTGGACGATGCGTTTATAATTTTGGATGAAGCGCAAAACACCACGCCCGAGCAGATGAAAATGTTTTTGACAAGAATCGGCTTCGGCTCCCGAGTCATAGTGACCGGTGACATAACGCAGATTGACCTTCCGGACGGGAAAAGCTCCGGCCTTAAGGAGGCGATGCGCGTGCTTAAGAACATAGAGGGAATTTCCTTTGTGACGCTTTCGGAGCGCGATGTTGTAAGGCATCCGCTGGTTCAAAAGATAATCAAAAGCTATGAAAAATATGAAAGAGAAAAAGCCGTTCGCGCGGCGGAAAGGAAAAAATGAAGAAAAAAGTTGAACGCTCGGCAGTAATTGCCGCGATTATGGTGCTTGTGTCGTTTGCCGCCTCGTTTGCCGTTATTTTCACGGCGGCAATTCCGCAAAGCTATGACTATAAAGCGGGTGACATATGCGAGGAAGACATTTACGCCCCGCGGGAGGTGGAGGATAAGGCAACAACCAACAGGCGCCGCGAAGCGGCGGCGGCACAGGTGGGAAGGAAAACAAAGATAAACTATGACATAACCGCCGACTGCGAGGAGGAGCTGAAGCTTCTTTTCACCGCGGTATCGGAGGCGCGGTCGATGGACATTTCGACTGAGGGGAAAATACAGTTTGCGTTGAGCGGAAGCGGAGCGGCTTTTTCCGACGAAACGCTTTCCTTCCTTGTGACCGCGGACAGCGATGTCCTTTCCGCGTTTACAAAAACGGTGCAGGAGGTTTTTTCCGAAATTATGGACAAGGGAGTTTCGGATGCCGCGGCGGCTTTTTCCGAGGCTGCGGAGCTTCTTTCGGAAAAGGCGCTTCCCGAAGCGCAAAATTCCGCGGCCGCGGAGCTTTTGGAAGGTTGCATTAAGGTTAACGAGGTTTACGACGAGGAGCTTACCGAGGCCGAAATCGAAAAGGCAAAAAGCATGGTGGAGCCTACGTTTTACAAAAAGAACCAGGTTATATTGAGAAAGGGCGAGGCCGTTACCGATACGGAGCTTGAGCTTTTGACGGAGCTTGGGCTTTTGAAGGGCGGAAAAAGCATAAGCATAAAATATGCCGCGGGGATTTTGGTTTTCCTTTTGCTGGTGTATGCGCTGGGCGCTTACTATATGAAACGAAAGGAATTCGGCGCCGTGCGTACGGAAAAGCTTTGCATTACGCTTTTACTGCCGCTACTCTGTCTGCTTATTGTAATGCTTTGCGTTCGGCTTACCGGAATGAAGGCATATCTTATTCCGATACCGGTGGGAGCGGTGCTCACGGCAACGTTTGTGAACATGGAAATGTCGGTTCTTTGCGGTGTATATACCTGCTCGGCGGCGGCAATTATGCTTTCAGAGGGCGGAGAATACATTGCGGCGATGCTTTTGTTTTCGATTGCCGCGGCGGCGATATTCAAAAAGGTATCGGGACTTTCGGCATACGCGGGGGCAATGCTTCTTACTGCCCTGACGGGGGCACTTACCGCGGCAATGGCGGCGCTTTTTTCCGGTAAGGGGCTTTATGAAATGCTTCATTTTGCGCTTTACGGCGGGGCAAACGGAATTTTAACCTCGGTCATTGCCATAGGAACAACGCCGATTTTCGAAAATGCGTTCAACATTATAACGCCGTTTAAGCTTAATGATTTGGGAAATCCCGAAAAGCCGCTTTTGAAAAGGCTTATGTTTGAGGCGCCGGGAACCTACCACCATTCGCTTATGGTCGGCAACCTGGCGGAGGCGGCGTGCATAAGAATCGGTGCTGACAATCAGCTTGCGCGCGTGGGCGCATATTACCATGATATCGGCAAGCTGAAAAGGCCGGATTATTTCTTCGAAAATCAAATGGGGGTAAATCCGCACGACACGTTGATGCCGGAGGAGTCGGCCGCGGTTTTGCATGCTCATGTGAATTACGGCACGGAAATCGCAAAGCAATACCGCCTGCCGCGCGGCATAAAGGATATAATCGCTCAGCACCACGGAACAACCCTGGCGGGCTTCTTCTATACCAGGGCGAGGGAGCTGGACGAAAACGCGGAGGAGGCTTCCTTCCGCTATCCCGGCCCGAAGCCGGAATCCAAGGAGGCCGGAATAGTTATGCTTGCGGATTCGTGCGAAGCGGCGGTTCGCTCGCTGGACGAAAAAACGGAGGCGTCCATAAGAGCCATGGTGACGAAGATTGTCAAAAGCAAAATGACGGACGGTCAGCTTGACGAGTGCAGTCTTTCGTTCCGCGAGCTGGGAGAAATCACGGATGCGTTTGTCACCATGCTGGAAAGCTATTTTCACAAAAGAATAAAATATGATAAGGAGTCGGAAAATGGAGCTGATAATTGAAAAGTCGGTTGAGGTCGACGAATTTGACGGAATAATCGAGGCGGCGGCCCGTGCGGCCCTTGCCGAGGAAGGAATTTCCGAGGAGTGCCAGATAAGCGTTACCCTTTGCGGTAACGAGGAAATTGCCGCGCTTAACGGCGAATATATGCATCGCGAGGGGCCGACGGATGTTCTTTCGTTTCCGCAGCTTTCCTTTGACGACTGCGGAAAAATTCTGGAGGAAAGCAAAACCTATGACGGGGAAAGCCTTGTTTTGGGCGATATTGTGATTTCCCTTGAAAGAGCGGAGGAGCAGGCGGCCGAATACGGGCATTCGAAAATGCGCGAGGTGGGCTTTTTAACGGTGCATTCCATGCTTCACCTTTTGGGCTATGACCATATGGAGCAAGAGGAGCGCGAAAAAATGCAGGCAAAGGAAAAGAAAATTCTTGAGGCAATTTCTTTGCCCAGGATATAAGGAGAATGAAGATGAGCGAAAAAATATTCAAATCCGGATTCGTGGCAATCGTGGGAAGGCCGAACACGGGAAAAAGCACACTCTTAAACAAAATCACGGGCGATAAGCTTGCGATTGTTTCAAGCAAGCCGCAGACAACGAGAAACGCAATTTTGGCAATTGACACAACGGAGGATTATCAGCTGATTTTTGTGGACACGCCGGGTGTGCACAAGCCAAAAACCAAGCTGGGCGAATACATGAACAAGGTTGTAACCGATACCATGACCGATGTTGATGCGGCGGTGATGGTGGTAGAGGCCCTGCGTGAGCCGGGCGAGCAGGAGAAAAGCATCATAAACCGGCTTTCGGAAAGAAAAATCCCCGCGGTTTTGGTGATAAACAAGGTTGATTTGGCGGAAAAGGAAAGGCTTTTGCCGCTTATCGCCGCCTATTCGGAGCTTTATGATTTTTCCGCGGTCATTCCCATGAGCGCGCTTAAGGAGAGCGCGGACAAGGTCATTTCGGAGGTTTTATCGCTTGTTTCCGAGGGGCCGATGTATTATCCTCCCGATCAAATGACGGATATGGCGGAGCGCGATATTGCGGCGGAAACGGTGCGCGAAAAAATATTGCGTCTCTTCGATAAGGAGGTTCCGCACGGAACGGCGGTCGAAATAGAAAAATTCGCCGACGAGGAAAATCTTTTGACCATCGAGGCGGCGATATATTGCGAAAAAAATTCCCACAAGGCCATAATAATCGGTAGGGGCGGCGAGGCGTTGAAAAGAGTGGGAAGCTATGCCCGCGCCGACCTGGAAAAATTCTTCGGGAAAAAAGTTTATTTAAAGCTTTGGGTCAAGGTTCGCTCGGATTGGCGAAATCGCGAAAGCGACTTAAAGACGCTGGGCTTTAGGTCGTAGCTTCCGTAACACAGCTTCCATAACATACCTTTCATAACATACGGGCTTATGCCGCACAATAAAATCGGAGGTGCGGCCTTATGAAGGAAACGAATTTTTACAAAACGGGAAAGATAAACGATTATCTTTCGATGAAAAGAAACGGCGGGGAGAGAAAAGATTGTGGCGCAGCCGATAAAAACAAGGGGAATAGTGATAAGGCAGGTCAATTACGGTGAATACGATAAAATGCTTACGGTTTTGTCCGAGTCCCTGGGAAAAATTTCGATAAGTGCAAAAGGCGTGAGAAGCATAAAGAACAAAAACAGGGCCGCTTGCGAGCTTTTGTGCTATTCGGAATTTGTGCTCGGTGCTCCGCGGGGCGAGGTTTATACCTTAAGCCAGGCGGAGTGCGTGGAAAGCTTTTATCATCTTCGTGAGGATTGCGTAAAGCTTGCCCTGGGAATTTATATGGCGGATATTACAGGGCACATGGCGCCGGAGGATATGAAGGGGACGCTTAAGCTTTTGCTCAACACGCTTTACGTTTTGGCTCAGCCCGAGTCGGATCCGCCCTATATGAAGCTTTTGTTTGATTTAAAGCTTTTGCACTCGGCGGGCTTTGCCCCGGAAACGGAGGAATGCGTCAGCTGCCGCGGAACAGAGGCGCCGTTTTCGTTTTCCGCGCTCTCGGGCGGTGTGCTTTGCGGAAAATGCGCAAAAAAAGCGGGGCTTTCGCCGTCGGATGAGAGTGCGCTTCGTCTGACGGACTACATATTGAAGTCGCCGCTTTCGAAAAAGCTTTATATGCTGAAGGCAAAGCCCGAAACGGTGAACAACGCACTGAAAATGACGGAGTCGTTCATCGCGGTTCACATAAGGGACGAGCTTAAAAGTCTGGAATATTATAAAAAATTAGTTAAAATGCTATAAAAAAACGGCGGAATTTTGTGATAGATTATAAAAAAGCTGAAATTTTAAAAAAATTTTTAAGCTAAATTCAAAAAACAGTGGAAATTTTCTTTAAATTAGTGTATGATTGATATGCTAAGATATAATTTAGGAGGTTTATTTGATGAAAAAGTATGTTTACCTGTTCAGCGAAGGTAACGCTTCCATGAGAGAGCTTCTCGGCGGTAAGGGCGCAAACCTTGCCGAGATGACGAATCTCGGTCTTCCCGTTCCCCAGGGCTTCACCATTTCGACGGAGGCCTGCACACAGTATTATGAGGACGGCAAGAAGATTAACAGTGAGATTGAAGCCGAAATTATGGAATATATCGGCAAGATGGAGGAAATCTGCGGAAAGAAGTTCGGCGATAAGGAAAATCCCCTTCTCGTTTCGGTTCGCTCCGGTGCGAGAGCTTCCATGCCCGGTATGATGGATACAATCCTCAACCTCGGTCTTAACGAAGAGGTTGTTGATGTAATGAGCAAGAAGTCCGGTAACCCCAGATGGGCTTGGGACTGCTACAGAAGATTTATCCAGATGTATTCCGACGTTGTTATGG
>CAZRUB010000021.1:0-12781 GCA_964603185.1 uncultured Ruminococcus sp. | reverse complement strand
TTCACTTCCGTAGCGCCGCTGCGCTACCTCAAAGGAGAAGGATTTAAAGGGGCGGATATTATCCGCCCGCGCAAACGTGCGCCCGCACCCAACGGGTAGACAGAGTCGGAGAGCCCCTACTGAGCACGAACCAAAGGCGGTGTGCTTTAAAGAGAGTGCTTCACTCTTGCCTGCGGGGGGCGAATCATAAGAGGGTGGCGGCGCCGTAGAGTATCAAGCTCTCGGTAAGGAGTGCCATTTCGGTAGGCGTATCGCGCATTCCGCCGTTAAGCCATGCGGAAAAAATGCCGATGCACCCGGAAACGATATATTGATAAAAATAATCGAAGCGCTCAACATCCTTCACGCCGAGAGCCTTCCGGGCGTTTGCGAAGCATTTGTCACGAACGGTCTGTTTCAATTTATCCACAAACGCCGCATTGCCGTTTTTGCCGATTAGGACGCGGGCAAGCCTTGCGTTATCGCGAAGCAAGCTGAAAAGCTCCTCAAGAAAGGGGAAAAGCTCCTCCTCGGAATTACTGTCGGACTCATGACTGTCCACAATACTGTTGAACCTTTCGAAAATTTCCTCCTGAAGCTGATCGACCATATCGTAAACGTCGCGGTAGTGAAGATAAAACGTGCCGCGGTTTATATCCGCCAGCTCTGCGATTTCGCGCACGCTGATACTGTTAAGGGGCTTTTCTGAAAGAAGAAGCGCCAACGCATCATACATTGCCTGCTTTGTTTTTCGAACTCTGCGATCCTCTGTACCCGACATAAAAATTACCTCCTAAATGAACATGTTCGGCGCGGCGTGTTGATTAACAGCCACACCGAAGATATTTGATTATTGTATTTTTTGACCTTTGTTGATATAATATATTATATTCGCTTAAGCGACAAATGTCAATAAAAAATCGGGAGAATGAGTATGACGGAAAAAACAAAGAAGGCCTCCCCCATAGAAAAGGCGGCGGCATTTATAGTTGACAGAAGAAAGGGCTTTTATCTTGTATATATTCTGCTTATTGTTTTCAGCCTGTTTTCGACAAATTGGGTATCGGTAAACAACAACGTAACGGATTACCTGGCGGAGGAAACGGAAACAAGGCGCGGACTTACGCTGATGGACGACGAATTCGTTACATATGCGACGGCGGACATAATGATAGACAACATAACGTACGATGAAGCGGAAAAGCTTCGCTCCCGCCTTGAAAAAATAAGCGGCGTGAAGGAGGCGGCCTTTGACGATACAAGGGAGCATTATTATGAGGGAGCGGCGCTTTTTACCGTAACCTTCGACGGAGAGGCGGACGACGACGTGACCGTGAACGCCTTTTTAAAAGCAAAGGAGGCACTCAAGCCCTACGATTGCTGCATTTCGGCGGACATCGGCGACACGGCCTCGGAAACGATGGCGAAGGAAATGAGCCTGGTTATGGTGATTGCCTGCGTGATTATTCTTGCGGTACTGCTGATTTCGTCGCACACATATATGGAAATTCCCGTTCTGGTGCTGACCTTCGGCGCCGCCGCGGTGTTAAACAAGGGCACAAATTTTATGCTTGGCACCATATCCTTCATATCGAATTCCATCGCGGTTGTTCTTCAGCTTGCGCTTGCCATAGATTATGCCATAATTCTTTGCCACAGATACACCGAGGAGCGCGAAAAAAATGACCCGCGTGAGGCGGTGATAACCGCGTTGTGCAAGGCGATTCCCGAAATTTCCGGAAGCTGCCTGACAACGCTCTCCGGCCTTATGGCCATGAGCTTTATGCAATTTAAAATCGGCTTCGACATGAGCATCGTGCTGATTAAGGCGATTATAATAAGCATTTTGTGCGTGTTTACCCTGATGCCGGGGCTTTTGTTCTCATTCTCGGGGCTGATAGACAAAACCCATCACAAGAATTTCGTTCCCGCCGTGGATAAATGGAGCGACGGCGTTATAAAGGCAAGATTCGTGACGCCGTGGATTTTTCTTGCATTGATAGTGGGCGGATTTTTCCTATCCAACGCCTGCCCCTACGCGTACAGTGATTCCGAGCTTGAAACCGTAAGGAAGAACGATTCGCAAATCGCCAGAAAAATGATTGACGATACCTTCGAAAAAACAAATGTGCTTGCGGTCATCGTTCCCTCCGGCGACTACGACAGGGAGCAGAAGCTTAAGGAAAGGCTGGAGGAGCTTTCGGAGGTTGCCTCCGTGACGGCGCTTGCCTCGGTGGAGGCCTTGGACGGCTATGAGGTGGGCGACAGTCTAACCCCGCGGGAATTTGCCGAGCTTACCGATATGGATGTGGAGCTTGTGCGGCTTTTATACTCGGCATATGCGGCGAAGGACGAAAGCTACGGGAAAATAGTGGGCGGAATAGACGGCTATAAGGTTCCGCTTATGGATATGTTTGACTTTGTTTTCGATTTGGTATCCGACGGATATGTTACTCTCGACGAGGATATGAAGGAGGAGCTTGATGAGCTTTCCGACAAGCTTTCCGACGGCAAAAAGCAGTTGGAGAGCAAGGCATATTCGCGGCTTGTTATGAATTTGAGTATTCCCGAGGAGGGGGATGAGACCTTTGAATTTTTGGATACCGTGAGAGCCGCGGCCGAGGAGCTTTACCCCGACAGGGTTATATTGGTCGGCAACGCGACCAGTAACCGTGACCTGGCCGAGTCCTTCTCGCGGGATAACCTTATGATTACAATTCTTTCGATAGTGTTCGTGCTGATAGTTTTGTTTTTCACCTTCCAATCCGCGGGTCTGCCGCTCATTTTGATTTTGGTAATTCAGGGAAGCATTTGGATAAACTTTTCGTTTCCGACGATAACGGCCTCGCCGATATATTTTATGAGCTATCTTGTGGTAAGCTCCATCCAGATGGGCGCGAATATCGATTACGCGATTGTTATAACGAACAGGTATACCGAGCTCAGGCGGGAAACGGATAAGCTTACGGCAATCAAGCAGTCGCTTAATTTGGCGTTTCCGACGGTTTTCACATCGGGCACCATTTTAGCCTCGGCGGGCTTTGCGATAGGCCTTTTGTCGTCGAACCCGGTGATTTCGTCGGTGGGGTCGTCCCTGGGCCGCGGAACGGTTATTTCCATCGTGCTCGTAATGGGAATTCTTCCTCAGCTTTTGGTGCTGGGCGACTTTATAATAGAGAAAACCTCGTTTAACCTTAAGGATATAAAAAGGGATATCAAGGAAAAAATAGCCAAGGGAGGCGAACCGAATGAAGAATAACAGAGTGTTTTTTGCCCTTGCGGCGGCCGTAACCGCGCTTTCGATACTGCTTTCCTCGGCCGTATGTGCCGTAAGCGAGGGTGACACGGTGACGATTTCAAGCCGGGCGGATTTTATCGCCCTCACAAAAAGCTGCACTCTCGATACGTATTCGCGGGGGAAAACCGTTGTACTGACGAAGGACATCGATTTTTCGGGGCATTCCTTTTCCTCGATTCCGATATTCTGCGGCGTTTTCGACGGAAACGGACATTCGATTTCGGGAATAAGACTGCAGGAAAAGGGCTCCTGCCGCGGAGTGTTCAGATATCTTGAGGAGGGAGGAAAAATAACCGGCCTTACCGTCAAGGGGAAAATCTCGCCCGGGGGCACGAAAAGCTTCGTGGGCGGCATCGTGGGCGAGAATAGAGGCACGATTGAAAATTCCTCGTTTTCGGGAGCGGTTGAGGGCGAAAATTCCGTGGGCGGTATCGCGGGCGAAAATTCCGACACGGGGAGAATCGTTTCATGTACGGCCTCGGGCACGGTGACGGGAGAAAACTACACCGGCGGTATTGCGGGGAAAAATTCGGGCTACATAACCGACTGCAAAAACAGCGCGGAGGTGAACACCGCCTACGAGGAGAAGAAAACGACCCTGTCCTCCGTGGAAACCGATACGGGTGCGATTTTGGAAAGCTATAAAAATGCGGAGGCGGAGTCGACAAGCGATGCCGTTTTCGGGCACACGGACACAGGCGGCATCGCGGGATATTCCTCCGGCATTATCCAGGGCTCGGAAAATAACGCGAGGGTCGGCTATAAGCATGTCGGCTATAACGTGGGCGGCATCGCGGGGAGGCAGTCGGGCTTCGTTTTGGGCTGTAAAAACAACGGGACGATAAGCGGAAGAAAGGACACGGGCGGAATCGTCGGGCAGACGGAGCCTTATATTTCCCTTTCGGAGGCGGAGAGCATCCTAAAGCGCTTAAGGTCGGAGCTTAATAAGCTTAACACCATGGCGGACACGGCCGTAAGCGATGCGGATAAGCTGGGCGATGACATTAAGCTTTGCCTCGACAATATTTCAAGCAGCTCCGAGGTCGCGGGCGAGAACGCGAAAAGCATGCTTGACCGCGCAACATACTTTGCGGATACGAACCTGGATGAAATAAACGAAAAGTCGGCAACGCTTCAAAACACCTTGGATAAGCTTGACCCGGTATTCAAAAGCCTTTCGGACAGCGCGGGAAACGCCGCCGAGGCCGCGAAAAAAATATCCGAGGCGCTTTCGGATTTTTCCGTATACGCGCCCGATTTGGAGGACGAAATAAAGGAAATAACCGACGGCTTAAGGGAAATCGCGGCGGCGGAGAGGAGCATAAAAAAAGCCTCGCGTAAGGCGGAAAAGGCGGCGGACAACTTGAACGACGCCGTAAAAATAAAGGACGCCTCCAAGGTATCGAAGGCGGTGTCGGAGCTTGCCTCGGCGTTTTCGGACATTTCCGCGGCGAAGGGAAAGCTTTCGGAGGCACTTTCGGCCATAAAGGACATTTTGGACGAGGCGCCGGAGGATTTTGAGGATATCGGAATAAGCGCAAAGGAATTGTCCGCGGAATTGAAGCTGATTATAAAGGGCTTGAAGCAATGGATTAAGGCTGCGGAGGATATTTCGGACAGTCTTGATGTGATTTTGGGCAACACCGAAATCGATTTCGATAAATTCAAGGAGGCCGCGAAAAACGCCGCCTCGGCGTTGGAATATCTTGTGGACGCGACGGAAAGCATTTCGGGCGGCCTTAAGGCCGTGGCCGACGGAACTGACGGCTTTTCCTCGGCCTTCTCCGACTACGCAGACGATATGGCATATGAGCTTTCGCGGCTGAAAAACGGGGTGGCGGACGGCCTTTTTGATTTAGCCTTTGCGGCGGACGACATAAGAGATGCGACAGACGAAGCCGGGGACATAGTGTCCGACCTTGCGGCGGACGACCCGTTGGAGTTTGTTAAGCTTGGCGAGGAATTTAGGGAGGCCGGCGACGGGCTTTATTCCTCGATTTCCGATATTTCCGATTCCATAGAGTCGCTGGAGGACATAATTGCGAACGGGCACGATACGCTTACCGCTGACATAAACGCCCTGAGCGGACAATTTAATGTTGTTATGAACCTTATGATTGACGGCCTGGAGGAAATAAAAAACGGCGCCAAGGGCTTATCGGATGTGTTTTTGGACGTGTCCGATGAGGAAATAGAAAGCATGCGTCAGGGAAAAATCAAGGACTGCACCAATTACGGCGAGGTTATATCGGACAGAAATTCGGGCGGCATTGTGGGATGCATGGCGACCGAATACAAAAAAGACCCCGAGGACGATTTCGAAAAGCCGGAGGGGCTGAATTTCACATATCGAACCAAGGCGGTTGTGGAAAAATGCATAAATAAAGGAAGCGTTACGGGGAAAAAGGACTGCGCGGGCGGCATCGTCGGCTACTCGGAGGTGGGCACGGTTTATAAATGCGAAAGCTATGCCGAGGCTTCGAGCACGGGCGGAGGCTACGTGGGCGGCATCGCGGGAAAAAGCTCCGCGTCGATTCGGAAATGCTCCGCCAAGGGCGAAATAAGCGGGAAGAGCTTTATCGGCGGAATTGCCGGCAAGGGCAATAACGTTACCGATTGTTATGCGATTTGCACGGTGACAGGCGACGAAAGCCTGGGCGCCGTCCTGGGTGCGGCGGAGGAGCTTTCGGGAGTGCGTAATAATTTCTACGTGGGAAATGACGAAGGTGCCGTGGACGGCATAAGCTACAAGGGAAGGGCGGAGGAAGCGGATTTCGAAGCCTTAAGTGCCATGGCGGATGTGCCCAAGGAGCTTATAAGCTTTAAGGTAAGCTTCGTTGTTGACGGCAAGGAAATCGAAAGCGCGAAATTAAAATACGGAGATGACACAAAAAAAATCACCTACCCCGAAATCCCGGAGAAAAAGGGAGAATTCGGAGTATGGCAAAGCCCAAAAACAAAAACAGTCAAGGGCGATATGGTGATAGAGTGCGAATACAGGCCGTATATAACCGTTATTTCGAGCGAGGAAAGGTCGGAAGGCGGAGAAAGGGCGCTCCTGCTCGCACAGGGTGAGTTTACCGATAAGGCACAACTGCACATTAAAAAAAGCGAGGTGCCGCCCTATGAAAATGCCCGCGGCAAAACGGCCGTATACGATATTTCCCTTTCGGATACGCATTTTTCCGATAAGGACGAGGTAAGCTTAAGGCTCCTCAACGAGAACGGCGATAAGCTTACGGTTTACGTTTATTCAAACGGGAAATGGGAGAAGGCGAAGACCTCAAAAAGAGGGAGCTATGTGGTTTTCAAGGGGAGCGGAACGAAAAATACCGTTTGCGTAAGCGGAGCGGAGCGCTCTCATGTCGCCGCAGCCCTCGGTATTTGCGCGGCCGTAATCGCGGCGGCCGCCGCTGCTTTTGTTATTCTGAAAAAGAAAAAAAGCGGGAATGCATAAAAAATATTTTTCGTAATTGCCAAAAAAAGCGCTTTTAAACCCATCCCCCGCCTAACGGGAAGGCGGGGGATGGGTTCTTTTGTTTCACCGTTCGGGCGGAGCAAGCGCAAGCCCCGGTTTTCATCCGTTTTCCGTTTTCAATTGCAAAAGGGTCACAGCACCCTTTTTTGCCAATGATATTAAATAACCTTCGAAAATACGCCGATTGCGGTTTTTACGTCGTCCTTCATTGCGGCGGTTGCGTCCGTCAACAGGTCGTGAAGCTGGCCGTAGCTTTTACCGGAAACGGCCTCCGCCCCCGCCTTTGCCATATAGGTATAGTAATTTATTTTGCGCACGCCCAGGGAGATGACCCTTCTGTAGTCCTCGTGGCTGACGCCGCTTCCGCCGTGCATAACGATGGGCACCGAAACGGATTTTTCGATTTCGGCCAGCCTTTCAAAATCAAGCTTGGGCTTTTTCAAATATATGCCGTGAGCGGTACCGAAGGCGCACGCCAAGGCGTCGATTCCCGTTTCCTCGGTGAAAAGCTTTGCCGCCTCGGGCGAGGTGTAGACACTGCTTCCGTCACTGCCGCCGCCCTCACGTGCCCCCATGGAGCCGATTTCCGCCTCCACGCTTGCGCCGCAGCGCGCCGCCATGTCGACCGCGATGCATGTGTTGGCGATGTTTAATTCGTCACCGAGCACGGAGCCGTCATACATAACGGAGGTGCACCCTAAGTCAAGGCCTTTTTTGATATAGTCAAGGTCGGTGCCGTGATCCAAATGCACGCAAACGGGAACCCTTGCCTTATCGGCCATGAAAAGCATGAGGGGAACTATTTCGTCCATGCGGCAAAGCCCCATTTCCTCATGAACCTGCGCATGCATTACGATTACGGGCTTTCCCGCTTCCTCCGCCGCGGATATAACCGCCTTAAGGCTTTCGAAATTGGGTGTGTTGAAGGAGCCGACGGCGCATTTTTCCGCCGCGGCGATTTTTAATATATCTTTAAGTGTTACAAGCATTTTCTTAAAATCCTTTCATAATAATATTCGGCCGAATAAGCTCCGCGCCCCGTCAGCAACGGCGAAGAGGGCGCGCCGCGACAGAGCGGGGCTTCCCCCAAAAAAGCTCAAGTATCCGTTGCTTCTTCGAAGAGAAAGCTTAGGTGAAAGCGCTTTTCGCCGCCCGAGTCAAGCTCGCAGAGCATAGAGTTTCGGCGCATAACGTCCCTTCCGTCAGGAAGGGCGTTTCCGGGCTCCAGGCCCAAAACATAGTCATGCTCGCCCATCTGCTTCCATTCCACGAAGCAGGGGAGCTCCTCTAAGTCAAAGCTCATGGTGAGCCCTTTTTTTATGCTTGGGTTGAAGGCGGATGCCCTGCCCTCCTTCAAGGTGTGATAATAGCACATTTCCTCATAGCCCTTTTGAGGCTTTTCCATTTGAAGGCAGCTTGAAAGCCCCTCCTCGGCATGACTGTTGCGAGGGGTGACCGAAATGGACGGAAGGCTTACCTTAAGCGCCTCGGAAAGAAGCGGATAGCCCAGGTTCACGTGGTAGAGCACCTGGCAGGGAGAGGGCGCGGAGCCGATGTTTACGACCCTGTCGGAAACAGAGAGCCTGTTTTCGACCTTGGATACGGTATATTCCCGCTCCAGCAAAAGCTGACGCGCGAATATGGCGGCATCGCGCACGGTGGCGCGGACGACGATTTTATCCTCCGTTTCATAATACGAAAAGCTTTCGGCGGGAGTGTTTGAAATCGTGCCGTGAAGGGGCAGTCTCTCGCCGTTGTCCGTGCACGGATTTCCCACGGAGGCAAGCCCGCAGGTTGTCATAAACCCGGCGGTGAAGGACTTTAAAAAGCCCGTTCCCTCGCCGTCGTAGAACTGAGGGGCAACATATCCGCAGGGCGAAAAGTAGCCCATATTGTCGCCCTTAAAGCTGATTCTCGCAATATCCATGGCGCGGTCGGCGTTTAAGGTTACCGAAAGTCCGAGGCCGTTATTGATTAAAAGGAGCGTCATGCCCTTGCCCCGTCCGCGGGCGAGGGTTACCTCCTCCACGCCGGAGAGCTGAGAGGGGTGGCCGATGTATTTATTCATCCGTTAAAACCTCCTTCGAAAGCTTGTATATTTTCTTGTATTTTTCGAACTGCTTTAGGTAAAAGCGGTGCCGTTCCTCATCGGGGTAAAAGGCCTTGACGGGGGCACAGAGCGCCGTTTCGTCGTCGTAAACGCCCAGAGCGCGCCCCGCGAAAAGCGCAGTGCCGGCGCCGCCAACCTCACCCGCGGAAAGAGAGATGACTTCAAGCCCCAGAACATCCGCCTTGATTTGAAGCCAGACATCGCTTTTGGCACCGCCGCCCGTGGCGATAACCGAGGAGGGGCAAAGCCCCTTCGCCTTCAGAACCTCAAGATTAAGCAGGATTTCGTAGGCGGTGCCCTCCATAAGCGCCTTATATATGTGGGGCATGCCGTGCTCAAAGGTAAGTCCCAGGATTGCCGCCTTGGAGGAGGAATCCATAAAGGGGGTCGCCGCCCCCGAAAAGTGGGGCATGATTAAAAGGGAAGTGGGCTCCTCGGGCACAGTCTTGTCCAGCTCTGCGTAGGAAAGAGCGGAAAAGCTTGAGCGGAACCATTTTATCGTTGCGCCGCCGGCATAGGAAAGAGCATAGCAGGCGTAGCGCCCGGAGGGATGCGGAGCGAAGGAATAGCCCATGGAAAAAAGCTCCTCATCGTGCACGGGTGCGTCAAAAAGCACGGGCACGCATTCCACGGTTCCCGTTCCGTCCAGAACACAGGTGTTTTCCGTAACGCCGGCGCCGCACATTGCGGCGATTTGGTCATGGGCGCCGGAAACGATTAGGGTATCCGCCGAAAGGGCGGTATCGGGCAAAAGCTCCGCCTTTATTTTTCCGGCAGCGGTGCCGGTGGGAACGGGAGCGGACAAAAGAGAGGGGCTTACGCCCGCAAAGGCGAGAATTTCCGTGTCCCAGCACTTTTTTTCAATATCGAAGGCCAAGGTGCGCGCGGCGAGGGAATAGTCGATTTGTCTTTTTCCCGTGAGCATGTATACAATGTAGTCCTGCATGAGCAGAATGTATTTTGCCGAGGCCATGGCCTCGGGCATATGTTTTTTGAGCCACATCATTTTCGGAAGCGAATACATGCCGTGGGGCTTTGCGCCCGTTTTAAAGGCAAGCTCCGCTTCGCCGAAGCGCTCGGCCAGGGCAAGTGCCTCCGCCTCGCCCCGCGGGTCGGTATAAAGCATGGTGGGCGCGATGATTTCGTCGTTTTCGTTCAAAACGGTGAAGGCCTCACCGAAGGAGGTGACAGCAATAGCTCCGATTTTATCCTTCGCCTCCTCGGCGGCGGATTTAAGCACACTTAAGACCGCGGCGTATATTGCCCGAGGGTCAATCTCATCCCGACCGCCCGACCGCGTAACGTCATATTCCCTGTAGGTATCCGAGAAAAAGGAGCCGTCCTCCCCGTAAAGCGAAATTTTGCATCCGCTTGTTCCTATATCAAGTCCTCCTATCAGCATGGCTCAAAGCTCCATAACGTCATAGCCGAGGTAATTTGTGAAGGCCTCCCGAAGGATGTGAGCCATGTGCCCCATGCCGACGGCGGTGTGATGGCGGAAGCCCGCCCGTCCAAGCTTTAAGAGCTTATTCTGAAGGTCGTCTATGTGCGCAACGCCGCCGCAGCCGAAGAAGGCATCCTCGATTTCGGCGTCGGTGAAGACACCCTCGTCAACGTAGAAGGTTAAACGGCCGTCCTCGGTTTTGCAATTGGAATAGGTCATGTCAAAGGCGGAAATCCTGCCCTCGTTTGCGCCCCAGCCGCAGCCCGGGCAGCCCTTTGCGAACATTTTATGGTCGGTCACGATGCCCTTTTTCGTCATGAGGGACTGAGCGGTGGAGCCGCAGTGGAACAATATAACGTCGTTTTCGTCCTCGCCGTAGTTGTTGTTCCAGTCAAGGCAGGCTGTGCTTTTTCCGGAGGCAAGCGCCATGGAATACATGTTGATTGCGGAGCATAAATCGATTTCACAGGAGGCAACGGTGCCGCGGTCGTTAAGATAGCTTAAAAGCACGCAGGGAGCGATGCCCAGCTCCGTTTGCATTTCCTCCCAGCACCTGAGTGTGACGGCATCAAGGCGGTATTCCGCAATATAGTCGTCAATCACAGTCAAGACCTTGGCGAGGGTCGTTAATTTCTTGTCGGGTACAAGGGAAAAATCGGTATAGCTTTTAAGTGCCTCCCGCGCGGACAAAACCTTCTCGTCCGTGTCGGCATATGCGCGCACGCGGTAAAAAAGGTCGGAAAGGTCAAAGGTATCGCAGGTTATGCCGTACTTCTGAAGGGTGATTTCGTCATAGCGCACGGTTTTGAACTTGCTTGTTCTCGCGCCCAAAACGCCTATCGTGAAGTGCCTCATGCCGTTGACAACGCGACAAACGGCGGCGAAATCGTGAAGATTTCGGGTAAACTCGGGCGTAAGGGGATGCACAACATGGGGACGGAAGGCCGAATACTGCACGCCGAACTGGTGGAAAACGTCCATAATGCTGAACTTTCCGCAGTAGGAGTCGCGGCGATGCTCAAAATCCATTTTTCCGATTTCATCGGGATATGCCTGTATCAATATGGGCTTTCCGGCCTTTTCCAGCGCCGCAACGGCGCCGTTCTCGTCGGAGAAGTTGGGAAGCGACATGATAACGCCGTCATACTCGCCCTCGTGGCTTTTAAGCCACTCGGCGTAGGCCCAACCCTCCGCGCGGGTTTCAACCGCTCCGTAGCGGGTCAATTCCTCCGGAGCCATGATGTATGAGTAGCCGGCATCGGTAACGGCCTTGGCCATTTCCTCACGGGCACCGGCAATCAGGCTTTCGGGGAAGAAGCCCCTGTTTCCGAAATAGAGTGCAAAGGTTTGCTTTTTCATTAAAAAATCATCCTTTCATACAAATATTTTTAACCATACTTGATTTTATCAGAAATTGTAGTATAATTATAGTGAAAATCATTCGATAAAATGTAAATTTGTCCGGAAAGGCGGGATTTTTATAAGCCTTAAGCTTAACACCTCGGAAATGAAAAAGATTTTGGAGCTTTTTTATGCACTGTCGGATATACGGGTCGTGATTTTTGACGAGCAGGGCACCGAAATCATGGCATATCCCGAGAGGCCGTGCTCCTTCTGCTCCGAGGTTCGAAAAAGGGAGGAGCTTTTTCAAAAGTGCGCCGAGAGTGACAGATTGGCTTTCAAAAAGGCCGCCGAGGCGGAGGGGTGCTTCATCTGCCGCTGTCACGCGGGGCTTACGGAGGCAACCGCGCCCTTAAGGTCGGGCGGTAAAATAATAGGCTATATGATGTTCGGGCAGATAACGGACATAAAAAGCAAGGAGGAATTGGCCGCCCTTGTGGGTGAGCTTAACGAAAAATATCAAACAAGCGCACGGGCGGACGGCATAAGATACAAAAGCAAAAAGCAGCTTGACGCCGCGGCGGAGCTTTTGCGCATTTGCACCGATTACATTATTCTTAAGGACATGGCCGTCCATGAGGGCGAAAAGAAGCTTGAGCGGGCGAAGCGATATATCGATGACCATATTGACGAGGATATTGAAATTTCGCGGCTTTGCGATGAGCTCGGCCTGAGCCGAACAAGGCTTTACGAGCTTTTTTCCTCGGAGGTGCACTCGGGCGTCGCGGCATACATAAGGGAGCGGCGAATGATAAGGGCGCGCACTCTTTTGAAGGAAACGGAGCTGACGGTTTCCTCGGTTGCGGCGAGGTGCGGCTTTGCCGACTACAACTATTTTTCAAGGCTTTACAAAAGGCGCTGGGGAATATCCCCCGTGAAGGAACGGGAAAGCCGATAAACTTACATAAAGTAAAGAAAGGAAAATAAAAATATGAAGTTAACGGAATACTATGAATATATAAAGGATAAAAACGTGGGCTTTTTGGGCTTGGGAAGAAGCAACATGCCGTTAATCAGGCTCCTGGCGAAAAAGGGCGTGCGCGTGACGGTGCGGGGCAAAAAGGAGCGCGC
>CAZRUB010000020.1:0-12803 GCA_964603185.1 uncultured Ruminococcus sp. | reverse complement strand
GGAATGCACATGCGAAAAGGATGATTGGAATCCGAGCTTCGACATATTAAAAAATTTCAAAGCTGACTTATAATTAATGGAGGTGTAGAAAATGGCAGTACCGAAGACGAGAATATCTAAGGCTAAAAAGCATTCGAGAAGAGCTAACTGGAGGCTCAGCATTCCCGGAACAGTTAAATGTCCCCAGTGCGGCGAGATTAAGATGCCTCACAGAATCTGCCCTGCCTGCGGATATTACAAGGGCAAAGAGATAGTTAAAAAAGAAGCATAAAATGTGTTCTCAAATGATATGCATCCCCGAAAAGCTTTCGGAGATGCATATTTTTGTCGGCCGTTAAAAAGCACCGAAGCGACGAACCCGCCGCTTCGGTGCTTTTTTTAATATATTTTATTGGCCTTCTTAAATTCAAGAGGAGTCATATTCATCTGCTTTTTGAATGCTTGATAAAAGCTTTTCATGTCGTGATAGCCGGAGCGCTCGGCAATTTCGGTTATCGAGCTGTCGCTTGTACAAAGCAGATGACAAGAATGGTTTATACGTAATTTTTTCATATATTCGGAAAAGGTCATACCGGTTTCCTGCTTGAAGCGTCGGGATAGGTACTGACGGCTGATATTAAGCTCCTGTGCGATTTTGTTTAACGATATTTCGTTGGAATTCATGTTGTCCTCGGCGTACCGAAGGGCCATCAGAACGGCCTTGTCACCGATGGGGTTGTCACTGCACAATATCTTGCGGAGAGAGCGTATTATAATTTCGGTTAAATAACCGCGCATAAGCGTACCGCTGCCGGTTTTCGAATTGTTGTACTCAACAATCATTTCTTCAAGCAGCTGCTTTATTTTTCCGTCATCGTCATGAAAAACGTGGTGTGTAGGCTCGCAGGTCAAGGCGTCGTCGGAGCAGAAAAAAGGATGATTGTTCAAAAGCTCATTAAAGCTTTGGCAGCCGCTCAGCGAGGGGCTGATAAAGCCGGGCAGAAAGCAGCAGTTGATTATATCGGCACAGCCGTCGGATAAAACGGTATATTTATGAACATCGGAATAGCCTAAGAAAAAGTAATCTCCGGCGCCGACTTCGATTTTATCGTTGCCGATGTGGTGGATTATTTTGCCGTCCGCAACGTATGCAAGCTCAAAAAAATCGTGCTCATGATACTTTGACGTTCTTTGAGAATAGTGAAAAATGCATATGTTGTTCACACGGTTATCGGGCTCATACCAAAGCTTTAAAAAATCGTGGCACGGAAGCTTCGAAAAATAAAGCTGCCGAAGCTCGCATTTAATATTTTCTTCCATCATAAGCATCACCGCCCCCTTTACTTACAGTATAGTTTTCTTTTCCGGAAAAGTCAACAGAAAAAAACAGACATCGGTTCGATTTTTCTTCGCACAACCTAAAGCTTGCGGATTTAAGTGCATATTTCGGGATATGGCGGTTAGGTTTACAAATTCCTAAAAAAAATGAAGGATTTCCTATTGCTATTGTAAATACAAAAGAATAAAATTATAGTGTACAGGGCTATTTATAAATAAATTGGAGGGAAGAACGTGAAAAAAGAAAGAATACTTGCAGTTATGATGGTACTCACCTTGTGTGTGACGTTTTTAACATCGACGGGGGTGTCGGCGTATGATGCGCTTTCCGCAACGGAAATAAGCAACGGCGCCGTGAAAACGGACAGCGGAGTGAGGATGACGGAGCCTTATTGCTACATAAAATTTTCGGATGTGGAGCTTACAGGCGCAAAATCAATTGAGATTACGGCAACGTGCAATATGTATAAGCACGGTGACGGTGACATAATATGGGTGCGGATAGACTCGGATAAGGGAGAGGTAATCGGCACGGTTGACATAAGCGTGCATACTCCCGATGAAGCAAGGGTTTTCAAAGGAAGCATAAAAGAGGTTTCGGGTAAGCATGACCTTTATTTGGAAAGCACCATAGGAACCTCTATTTGGAGCGTAAGAAACGTTGAAATAAAAAGCTTCAAGCTGTCGGAGGAAGAGTATGAAAGGCCGAAATATGTCGAAGCTCCGGAGGAAGGCATTACGGATAAGCATTACACAACGCTTGCGCTGACGGATGACCTGGGACGTAAGGCGGCGGACTTTGAAGAGGTAGGCCCGCTGAAGGAGGATAAATATGTCGGGCTTTTCTACTGGACATGGAATTCCGATTTTGAAACGGCATCGGCGGTAAATCTTTCCGAATTTTCGAAGGAGCATCCGGATGCGATATATGACTATACAAATGAAGCGTGGCCCAAGGAGGAAAGTCAGTATTTCTGGAATGAGCCTATTTTCGGATATTACGGAGGAACGGATTTTTGGGTTTACAGAAAGCATGCGCAAATGCTTGCAACGGCAGGGGTGGACGCAATTTTCCTGGACGCCACCAATGATGACAGAAGCTGGAGAAGGCAGACCTTGGTATTGCTTGAGGCATTAAAAAGCGCGCGAAACGACGGCGTTGATGTGCCCAAGGTTGCATTTATGATGCCGTTCGGCAACACGAACGCGAAATACAAGGAAGCCGTAAAGCGTGTATACATGGGCTTTTATATGTTCGGAGATTGGTCAGACCTTTGGTTCTGTTGGGACGGCAAGCCCCTTATGATGGGATATACCGATATGCTGAAGGCTCGCGAGGGCGACAGCGCGGATGAAGGACTCATGGATGAAATAAAAAGCTTTTTCACCTTCAGGGGAGGACAGGCTTCGTACACAACAGGCCCCGTTTCCGACACACAGTGGGGCTGGCTTGAGGTATATCCTCAGCACGGCTTCGGAAAAAAATCGGACGGAAGCTTTGAGCAGGTAACGGTAGGCGTGGCGGCAAACTATTCTTACGTGAATAACATAAAAACCGCAATGAACGATGAAAATGTTATGGGACGAAGCTACACCTCGGTGCTGGGACAGGATAAATCCGTGGGTGCCTATAAATACGGATATTTCTTCACCGAGCAGCTTAAGCATGCGCTTACGGTGGATGCGGATATTTTATTTGTTGACGGCTGGAACGAATGGATGGCATCAAGGTACGAAAGCTGGGGGGGAGTTGAAAATAACGCGTTCCCCGATCTTTACGATAATGAGGCAAGCCGTGATATGGAGCCGACAAAGGGGGATATGAAGGATAATTACTACTGCCTCCTTGCGGATGCCGCGAGAAAATGGAAGGGCGCGGAGCCGATACCTGTTGCGGGAGAAAACAAAACGATAAATATAAATGATGTATCCACATGGAACGGAGTTACCCCCGAATATTTGGGCGACAAGGGAATTTACAACCGCGACGCCCTGGGATACGGCAATGTGAGATATACAAACGACACCATGAGGAACAACGTGATAAGAAGCCTTGCAACAATGGATGACGACAGCATGTATTTCTATGCGGAGTGTGAAAAAGCCGTAACACCTCCCTCGGGAGATAAATGGATGAAGCTTTATATAGATGCCGACAGAAATCATGCGACAGGGTATGAAGGGTATGACTATGTTATAAACTATCCCTCGGCAGGGGATATATCGTCGCTGGATTTATTCGGTCATGCAAATGTTCTCGGCAAAGCGGAATACGCCGTAAGCGATAACACGCTTTCGATAAAAATTTCAAAAGGCATTATAAATACCGTTGAGTTTGAATTTAAGTGGGCCGATAATGTGGATAACGATATTATGAATTTTTATTCGGACGGAAATGTAACGCCCATAGGCAGATTTAATTTTGTTTACACAAAAAGAAGCGGTGAATATAAAGGCAGTGACGCGCTTTCCGGCACCTTAATTGTTAAGGCCGGCGAAAATTACGCTTATTACGGCGGAAAAAAGGTATATCTTTATGAGCCGGATACCCGTTACGGCGCAAGGGAAATAGACGGAGAGGTTTATATCCCGGCATATGTTTTGGACGATGCATTCTCATTAAGGTCGGAATACGACACACGCAATATGTTCAAATTGAAGAGCGAGGACTTGGTGTACAGCGTTTCGGGAAGCCTTGAGGCAAAAATAAACGGAAAAGCGGTAGCCTTGTCGCACCCGGTAATCGAT
Organism: uncultured Ruminococcus sp.; assembly: GCA_964603185.1. Lineage (GTDB taxonomy): Bacteria > Bacillota > Clostridia > CAKSNL01 > HGM11501 > HGM11501. The sequence goes on along the minus strand of CAZRUB010000020.1, from coordinate 8,738 downwards.
ATAGATGCGATTCCCTATGTTCCGGTAAGCTTCTTTAATGAGGTATACGGAATGGAGCTTTACGGAGCAAACGGATTTGTTGTAATAGGTGAAAAAACAGACCGCTCCGCGGCGGATAAATTTGAATTTTGAAAATGGGGGGAATTTAAATGAAAAGGATTTTATCTGTTTTGCTTGCAGGCATGCTTTCGTTCACGTTCATAACAGCGCTTGCGGCGGAGTTAAACGGTGATGACGAGCTTCCGGTTACGGGCTGGGTGCTGACCGCATCAACCGTTAACGAGAACAACAATAAACCCACGGAGCTTCCCGAATACGTAACAGACGGCAACTTGGAAACGCACTGGATAACAATGATAAATCCCAAGGCGGAGGGCCCGCATTGGATTCAAATAGAGCTTCCGTCACTGCAGGAGGCAGGAGGCCTTCGCTATTATCCGCGTCCCGATGCAAGGGCGGGTACGTGCACAGAGTATGAAATATATGCATCGACCGACGGGGAAAAGTGGACAAAGGTTGCATCCGGGTCGTGGACGGCAACGGGGGATGCAAAGGATGCCTCGTTCAACGGCAAGGTTAAGGCCAAGTATTTCAGACTTACAATTATCGAAGGTACGTCAGGCTTCGGCTCAGCCGCGGAAATAAGGCTTATTAAGCCGAAGAGCGGTGCAAAGGAAATCGGCCTTACGGGAAGCATCGAATTGTCCGGAGGAGAGAAAAAAGAGGATAAAGCGGTAACAGATGAGCTTTCGGTAAAAAATTGGATCGTTACCGCATCAACCGTCAATGCAAATAACGGAGTGCTCGCGGAGGTTCCGGAATACGTAATAGACGGCAAGCTCGATACGCATTGGATAACGATGATAAATCCCAAGGCGGAGGGGCCGCACTGGATAGAAATAGAGCTTCCGACAGAGAAGCTGGTCGGCGGATTCCGCTACTATCCGCGTCCCGGCGCGAAGGCGGGTACATGCACAAAATACGAAATATCCGCGTCGGACGACCACGAAAGCTGGGTGAAAATAGCTGAAGGTACGTGGGATTTGACAGAGAATGAAAAAACAGTGTATTTCACCCACAACGTAAAAGCGGCATTTTTCAGACTTACGATTATCGAAGGTGCGGTGGGCTTCGGCTCAGCCGCGGAAATAAGGCTTATTAAGCCGGACAGTAAAAAGGAAAGCAAAAATTTGTCCGGAAATAAGGTTGAGTTTGTTGAGGATGTTGAGGAAGACGAGGATGAAGAGAAGGGGACGGAGCTTCCGGTTACGGGGTGGGTGCTGACCGCATCAACCGTTAACGAGAACAACAATAAACCCACGGAGCCGCCGGAGCATGCAATAGACGGCAATTTAGATACGCATTGGATAACAATGATAAACCCCAAGGCGGAGGGGCCGCACTGGCTTTTGATTGAGCTTCCGGAGGAACAGTTCGTATCGGGATTTCGCTATTATCCGCGTCCCGGAGCAAAATCGGGAACGTGCACGGAATATGAAATATCTGTTTCCGCGGACGGCAAGGAATTTGTTAAAGTGGCGGAAGGAAAATGGAAGGCCGACGAAACCGCCAAGGATGCTTATTTCGGCTTTAATGTAAAAACAAAGTATGTTAAGCTTTTGATGAAGCAATCAACCAACGGCTACGGCTCCGCTGCCGAGGTAAGGCTCTTGGCGGAGGAAAAAGGACAAAGGAGCTTTTCCGCAAGCGAGTATGTGAAAAACTACGGTGATTACCACATGACGGCGGTTAGGTTTGCCAACACTGCCGTAACAATCGAAAACAGCTCCGACAACTATCCTGCGATAAACCTTACGGACGGGAAAAAGGAAACACTTTGGTGCTCGGATCAAAGCCGCGGAAAATTACCTATCAACATTGATTTTAAATTTAATTACGCATATACAATAGACGGTATTCGCTACATTCCGCGACAGGATAAGACTCTTCTCGGCCATTTTCAAAAATTTGAGGTTTTGACAAGCGATGACGGCGAGGAATATGTATCGGTGGGTGAATACTACATAAGCGAGGCATCCGAAGCGGAAAAGGATATTTTGTTCGAAAACAAAGTGACCGCAAGGTATTTAAGAATAGCGTTAAAGGCCGGAAGGTCGGGCTGCGGCTCGGCGGCGGAGATAATGTTTTTACAGACCGATAATCAGTATGCAAAGGATTCGGAGGCCGGAAAGGAATGCTATATTCTTAAAATCGCATCGGACGAAATTAATGCTACCTACGGAGGAGAAAATTCAATCGTAAAAATTGATGTTGCACCGTTTATCTATAAGGGCTCGACAATGATACCGTTAAGGGGACTTCTGGAGCTTATGGGAGCGGAGGTTTCATGGAACGGCGAGGAAGAAAAAATAAATGTTAAAACCGCAATGCGCGATATAACGTTTAGGGTTGAGGATGATCGCGTTATGATAAACGGAGTGCGATATAATGTATCGGTTGCGCCGATGATAGTAAGCTCAAGGACGTTTATTCCCTTAAGATTTGTCTCCGAAAATCTCGGGTACGAGGTTTCGTGGAACGGGGAGCAGCAAACGATAACCATAACAAAATAAAAAGGACAACGTGAATGTCGAAAATGCGAAGCAGCCCGAAAATCAACAGGACAAAAATATAAATTGCTTTCGCATTGATATAGGTAATAAGGTGAATTCCTTATTATATTGTTTCCTTCTGCCGGGGCGGTTTTAACCGCCCCGGGATTTCTTAAAAATAAGGAGGTTGTAGAAATTTATGAGTAACTCTGCTTTTACGGACGAAAACAGAACAGCACCGTTTATGTGGCTTCACGGAGAGGATCATGATTCTTTGGTAAGGGAAATCGAAGCCGTATATAATCTCGGAATACGCTCGGTGTGCTTGGAATCGCGCACACATGAGGAATTTTTGCAGGATAAATGGTGGGAGGATTTAAGATTCATTTTTTCGGAGCTTAAAAAGCGCGGAATGAAGGCTTGGATATTGGACGACAAGCATTTTCCGACGGGATATGCCGCAGGGGCATATGAAAGTGCGGACGCGGAGAGCTTAAGACATTTGAGTGTAACCGAGTTTCACATGGATGTTCCGGGAAATGTTAAAGGCGGCACGGTTTTCTTAAAGCATATTGTGTGGCCGGGAGAAGAGCTTATCGGTGTGGCGGCATTTCGTTACGATGAAGAATCGGGAATGCTTTCAGACGACGGAATCGATATCACAAGGAATGCTTCCGAGGAAGCGCTTTACTTTGATTTTCCATCGGGCATGTGGAGAATTTATTTTATAAAGAAAACAAGGCGTCATATACCCAAAAGATGGATAGGCTATATTGATATGTTAAATCCCGAATCCGTTGATTTGTTTGTAAAAACGGTATACGATGCACATTATGATAATTTAAGTGATGAGTTCGGAGAAACGTTTTTGGGATTTTTTTCGGATGAACCGTCATTCCGAAACACAAAAGAAAACGAGGCCGGCGTTGAAGTGGGAAAAGAGGAGGAATGTTACCCGTGGAGCGACGGTGTGCATGAGTTGTTCTTAAAGCACTACAAGGAGGATGCGATAATCAAGCTGGCATCCTTGTGGACAGGCTTCAAGAATAAAGGGGAGCGGGATGTAAGATACCTTTACATGGACTATATAACAAAAGAGTACAGTAAAAATTTCTGCGGAGCGCTTGCCGATTGGTGCCACGAGCATAATGTAAGCTATATCGGGCATATAATAGAGGACAACAGAATAGATGTTGTGACGGGTGCGGGTCCCGGGCATTACTTTAGGGCTCTCGACAAGCAGGATATGTCCGGAATCGACATTGTTCTTTCGCAGATATTGCCGGGCATAAGGAACGTTGATCATGCGGTGATATGCAGCTACAAATATTCAAATCATGCGTTTTTTAAATATATGCTGGCAAAATTGGGCTCATCCATGGCACATCTTGATGAAAGCAAGCACGGCGACGCAATGTGTGAAATTTTCGGAGCCTTCGGTTGGGTGGAAGGCACAAAAATGATGAAATGGCTTTCCGACCATATGCTGGTGCGCGGCATAAATTATTTCGTACCGCACGCCTTCTCGCCGAAAAAGGATGATGATGATTGCCCTCCGGTATTTTATTTTACCGGGAATAATCCGGAGTATAAATACCTCGGTGCAATTTTCGCATATCTTGAGAGATGCTCAAAAATGCTTTCGGGCGGTAAGCACAAGGCGGACTGCGCAATTCTCTATGACGCGGAGGAAAAGTGGATGGGCACCGGAACATGTCCGCTGGAGAAGGTGGCGATGGAGCTCTACACGCATCAGATAGATTTCGATATCGTTCCCACCGACTATTTTGAAAAAATGTCGGTAGAGGACGGAGTGATAAAAATAAACGGAGAAGAGTTTAAGGCCTTGGTTGTTCCGGGTACCGAATATATCGATAAGCACACGGAAATGCTTTTGAAAAAGCTTAAGGCCGAAGGCGCAAGCGTGGTGTTCGTGCAGGACAAGCCCGAGGGAGCGGATTTTGACATGACGGCGCTTGCCGATATTTCCGATTATATCGGAAAATTCGGCCGTGACGTAAGCATAAGCATTGAAAATGATGACGTTCATATTTATCATTATATAAAAGACGGAAAAAGCATATATATGTTGACAAATGAGGGAACGGAAAATGCGGCTTGCTTTACCCTTGATATAGGAAAGAAGCTGAGCTCGTGCGCAATGTACGATGCCATGGAGGACAGATTCTTTGAAGCCGATGAGGCCGAAAACGGTTATAATATTATGATAGAGCCTTATAATTCGGTATTCTTGATAGAAGGAGCCTGCGGAGAAAAGCCCTTAAAAGCCTCCTGCTGCAAGGAGCTTAATTTAACATACGAAATTTCGCTTTCCGAGCACGGAGATGAATTTTTGCCGTATATGAAAACCGATAAGCTTTTCAATATTACCGGTGCGGACGGAAAGCCCGATTTTTCGGGACATATAAGGTACGAGGCCGAGTTTGAAGCGGAGGAGAGCGAATATCTTATCGATTTGGGCTTTGTGGGTGAAATAGCGGAGGTTATGATAAACGGAGAAAGCGTGGGAAGCAAGGTAATTCCTCCGTACAGCTTCAAAACGCCCATGCTTAAGAAGGGTGAAAACAAGCTTACAGTAACGGTAACAAACAGTAATGTATATAAAATACGCGATCGCTTCTCGGCTTACACCATGGCGGAGGCTTCGGGACTTTTGGGTCCCATAACCATAGGAAAGCTGCTTCGGCAGTGACGGGTGCGCTTGCGGAAACGTGAGAAATTAACGAACAAAGCTGAGCTCGGCATAAAGCCGAGCTCAGCTTTGTTACGGGCGCACCTTTGCACAAGGATGAACATCGTGAATGGGCGTGCTTTATTTATCTTCCTCCGAAAATCTTTCGCATAAAAGCACGGCAACCTCATAGTTGGAGCGCAAAACCGCGAGCATTGACCGATCGGTATGATTTTTGCCGTTTCGTAAAGCATCGGCGACAACGGAAGCACTGTGTGAAAGCACGGGGAACCCTATGCTTTCGCTCATTCCCGTAAGATTATTCGCATATATGAATGCGTTTTTAATATTATTTTCCTCTAACGCAATTAAAAGCTTGTTGTAATTCGGATCATCCGGAAACATTTTTATAAGCTTTTCAATCAGCCTGACACTGAGCAGACGTTTGAGTGTTTTTTCATAGTCGCCGCCGAGAGCGTGGTATAATTCGTGCAATGTCGACATGTTTATCATTCCTTTATTGATTTTTTGCCGGGTTTGTGCTACAATGATTTCAAGCGGAGCTTGAAATCATTGAATTGCCTGTGGCAAGAATTGAAGCCTGCGGCTTCATGAATTGAGCCTTGCGGCTCATGAATTGCACTGCGGTGCATAAAAGGCAATTCAAATCATGGAGCGAAGCGAGAAATCATGGCGAAGCCAAATCATGACAACGGAGTTGTCAAATCATTAAAATCAATTGGTATCTAAATCGTTCACTGATTTTATAATTTGATTATAGCGCAAATTTTGAAGCTTTGCAATAGCTTATTGAAATCGGAGTGTAGATATATGAAAATTGCGATATGCGATGACAACAAAATCGATATTGAGGTTTTGGGTTATTTTCTGAAATTATATTTCGGTGAAAGAAAATGTGCGGCTGAAATAATAAGGTATTCGTCGGGCAAAACGATTACAAAAGCTTTTATGTCGGGAATGAAGTTCGATGCCGTATTTATGGATATTTATATGGAGGGCATGCTCGGGATAGAGGCGGCAAAAAAGCTTCGCGATAACGGATATGACAACGCACTGATTTTCGTATCGGAAACAGATGATTATGCGGTTGCGGGATATGACGTGCACGCAGTGGGCTATATTTTAAAACCGCACTCTTACGATAAGCTTTCGCGGTTAATGGATTCCATCGTAAAAAATCGTGATATCGGCAAATACAAGATAAAGCGCAGAGGAGAAATAATTGCCGTTCCGTATAATGAAATCGTTTATATTGAAAGCGACAATAATAAATGCATTCTTAAAAGACAAGGCGGCGAGAAATACAGGATATACAAAAAATTGGGAGATATTGAAAGGGAGCTTGCGGATAACGTTTTTTTAAGATGCCATCAAAGCTATATTGTGAATATGTCATATATAGTGGCGGCGAAGGATAAATTTATTTTGTCCGACGGCGAAACGGTTTTAATAAAAAGCAGAGAGGCGAAAGCCATAAAGCGCAAATATTATGAATTTACGGGAAAATAAGACGGAATAAGAATAAATCCAAGCAGTGATTAAAGGAGCGGGGATGGCTGATGAAGCTTAATAAAATTTTATGTGATGATAGGTTTTCGTTGTCGTTTGAGGTATTTCCGCCGAAAAACGACACGTCGTTCGAAAGTGTTAAATCGGCAGTGGAAAGCATCGCACGGCTGAATCCGTCGTTTGTCAGCGTAACATACGGAGCGGGCGGAGGAACGAGCCGCCACACTCTGGATATGGCAAGGACGGTGGAGCAAAGTGCCGGAGTACCCACGCTTGCACACCTCACATGCGTTTCTTCAACGAAGGAAACGGTAATGGAGAAAATTCATGAAATGCAGGACTGCGGAATTGAAAACGTTATGGCGTTAAGAGGGGATATACCGGAGGGAGCTGCCTGCGACAAGCGCGATTATCGCTATGCGGTGGAGCTGATCAGGGACATTAAAGAAAGCGGCGCGGATTTTTGCATAGGTGGCGCTTGCTATCCGGAGGTGCATCCCGAAAGCGAAAATCAGAAAGAGGATATAGAGCATCTTAAAGAAAAGGTTGATGCCGGGTGCGATTTTTTGACGACGCAGATGTTTTTCGATAACAATCTTTTATATAATTTTCTTTATAAGATTCGTGAGCGGGGAATAACGGTTCCGATTGTGGCGGGAATAATGCCGATAACCGGCGCAAATCAGGTGGAGCGCGCAATCAAGCTTTCGGGCTCATTCATGCCGCAAAGGTTTCGGGCGCTGGTGGATAAATTCGGCGCGTATCCTGAGGCGATGCTTCAGGCGGGCATTGCCTATGCGACCGACCAGATAATCGACCTTTATGCAAACGGTGTTACAAATGTGCATGTTTATACGATGAACAAGCCGCAGGTGGCGAGGTGCATTCAGCAAAATTTATCATCCATATTGGGGAAGTGCTGATTTTATGGTAAATGTAAAAAGCTATAAAAGCTTAAAGCCCGTAAATGTAAGCGAAATATGCAGATATATCGGATGCAAAGCGGCTGACGAAAGGGTTTCGGGTCTGATTGACGAGTGCATGGAAGAAATATCGGGCAGGCTCAGGCTTATGGTATGCTGGGACGAGCTTACGGTAAAAGACGCCGAAAACGAAACAGAGCTATGCTTTATGAAAAGCCACAGCGGTCTTGTCCCCAAAAGGCTTTCGGATTGCGAAAAAATAATTTTGTTTGCGGCAAGCATCGGCATTGAGATTGACAGGCTTATTAAGCGATACTCGGAAACGAGGCCATCGAAAGCGGTTGTTTTTCAGGCAATCGGGGCGGAACGAATAGAAGCCTTGTGCGATACATTCGAGGATGAAATAAAAAATGCGGCAATAAAAAGCGGCAGGGAAATCGTAAAACGAATCAGTCCGGGCTACGGTGATTTTAACATTACGTCGCAGCGGGATATATTTTCGTATCTTTCCCCGGAAAAAAATATAGGGCTGACATTAAACGAAAGTCTTATGATGTCGCCTTCGAAATCCGTAACCGCAATAATCGGAATCAAAAAAAAGAGGTGAGCTTATGGATGTTTTAAGCTATTTAAAAGACAATATACTTATTTTGGACGGCGGAATGGGAACAATGCTTCAAAATGAAGGCTTGAAGCCCGGAGAAAAGCCGGAGCTTTGGAATTTATACCGTTCCGATGTAATTGAAAGGATACACACGGAATATTTTAATTCCGGATGCAATATGGTGTGCACCAATACATTCGGGGCAAATGCACTTAAATTTTCGGATAAGCAGCTTGAAGAAATTATTCAAGGGGCAGTTTCCGCGGCAAAAGCGGCGCGCAGTAAAGCATTAAGCGAAAAGCCGAAATTTATAGCTCTGGATATAGGCCCTACGGGGAAGCTGTTAAAGCCCTACGGTGACTTTGATTTTGCGGATGCGGTTCGGGTTTTCGCCAAAACAATCAAAATAGGGGTACGCTGCGGAGTTGACCTTATTT
>CAZRUB010000019.1:0-12933 GCA_964603185.1 uncultured Ruminococcus sp. | reverse complement strand
CACCCAAGGGTCCGGTGTGACCGTTTATGTAATAAAGCTTTTTAAGCTTTCCGATCATACCGCTTCGGTAGGCGCTTATCATGTTAACCATATAGGGACGCCACAAAACCGGCCAGTTGACCATCGCTTCGATATTGTATTTTTTCACCGTAGCTTCTATTTTCTTCGCCTCGGTATAGCTTACCGCAACAGGCTTTTCTATGCTTACGTTGATTCCGCGGCGCGCACACTCCTCAACAATGTGCGGCTTGTTGACGTTTTCGCAAAGTATGAAGGCAATGTCCGGCTTCTCCTTGTCCAGCATCTCCTCATACGAATCGTAAATGCTGCCGCAATAATTCTTTCTCACATTTTCCTTGTTCCATTCTCTTGTGTATCTCGCGGGCATAATTTCCGCAATTTCGGGCTTAACGTCCGCCGCGGCAATAAGCTCTATGCCCTCCTCCTCGTGAATATAAAGCGCAATCTCGTTAACGTGCATGTGCGCAAATCCGATTATAACCGCTTTTATCATGAAAAAGCCTCCTTAAATAATATATTTTCGCATTATCTATCTTAATTATAGTGCGGAAAATTATATTTTCAATAAACAATATTACGAAAAAATATTGAAATCTTGCGATTTTAATGCTATAATTAACGCATGAGTAATATTTTCACTGTTTTCAAAGAGCATAAGGATTTTTACCGCAATGTTCCGTGGACGGTTTTATCATCCGACTTTTCGGAGGGCAGCAGTGTCGCCCCCCACTACGCCGATACGGTGGAGCTTCTGCTGATGGACGGCGCAGAGGGCGACGTGCGCATAGGAGGGCGCTTTTATAAGCTTTCCGGAAAGCAGGTTTTTTTCATTCCTCCGGAATCCGTGCACTCCATGAACTATTTAAAATGCGGCGGAAAATTGAAAAATGTTAAGCTTTCGCCGGAGGGCTTTTCCGAATTTTTGAACATCGGTGCAATTCTGGAGGCGGAGGGAATATCCTTCGATTCAATCAACACGGCGCCCCCGTGCTATGACGATATTCTGCCGCACGTTTCCGCACTTTCCGCCGCGGAGGATATTTATTCCGCTCTAATCGCCGTTATAGGGATTTTCTCCGTTCTTCGCCGTTACGGCGAATTGAACGGGGGCATCGAAATGAAGGGAAAAAACGCGTTCAGCAACGCGGAGCTTAAAAAAATCATAAGCTGGACTAATGAGCATTATAATAAGCGCGTGCTTATAGAGGACGCGGCCAACGCCGTCGGCTACAGTAAATTTTATTTTTGCGAAAAATTTCGGTCGTCCACCGGAATAACGTATAACAACTATCTTAACGGCGTGCGAATTTCCAAGGCCTGCGCACTTTTAAAAGGCGGCGCCCCAATCGCGGCGGCGGCGGAAGGCTGCGGCTTTTGCGACACATCGTATTTTATACATACATTTAAAAAAATAAAGGGGCTCACTCCAAAGCAATACATAAATCAATCATAATATAAATCACCGCCATACAGCCCGAAGGCGAGAAGGTGTCACATCAAAGCGACGACGGATGAGGTGTTGGCCTTAAGGCCGTTTGCTCAATTGAAGAAATTGTCTGAATTAAATTCTTGACTTTAATCCTTCCGGGCGCTATACTTAAGGCATAGCCGAAAACGGGCACTCGATGCCCGCGCGAAGAACGCAATTTCGGCCTAAGGAGGTTGTATTTATGTTGTTTTTACGTTTCCCGGGCTTTAGGAAAAAAGCATTTACCATGAGCTATGATGACGCGGTTCCGCAGGACAGGCGCCTTGTCGCACTTATGGCGGAGCGCGGTATCAAGGGCACCTTCAACATCAATTCCGGACAATTGGACAACCCGAAGCATTCAAGGCTTTCGAGTGAGGAGGTCAAGGCGCTTTACCTTCCCAACAGAATGGAGGTTGCTGTCCACGGGCTTTATCATTCGTGGATTGACAAAATGACGTATCCCGAAATGCTTAACGAAATTTCGGAGGACAGAAAAAACTTGGAGGCGCTCACCGGCGCCGTAACGCGCGGCATGGCGTACGCCTACGGCGTGTTTAACGAGGATGTTATCTCCGCGGCGGAAGCTTGCGGCATTGCTTATTCCCGAACCGTTATTTCCACCCACGGCTTTAAGCTTCCGCAGCGTCCCTTGGCTTTAAACCCAACCTGCCACCACAACGATGCCAAGCTTTTTGACCTTTGGAGCACATTCATGTCGGGCGCTCCCTCGTACGATCCCGACGCAAAGCTTTTCTATCTTTGGGGGCATTCCTACGAATTTGACGGCAATAACAATTGGGACATGATTGAGCGCTTCCTTGACACCACGGCGCATCACGATGACGTGTGGTATGCCACCAATATAGAAATAATCGATTATGCGGCGGCGTTTAAGAACCTTATACGTTCATATGATAATACGATTGTGTTTAATCCGACGGCATATAAGCTTTGCTTTTATGATTCGGAAACAAACAAGGACTATGAGATTTCCCCCGGAGAAACGCTCCCGCTTAAGTGAAAAGAACGCCCTTAACAAAACAGTATAAAAAATACCGGATGAGAGTAAACATTTTCTCATTCGGTATTTTTTACACCGCTTTATCAAGGACGCCCGTTCGGCGGGCTTTTTACTTAAGAATTTTTTTAATTTCTTTTTCGATACGCTTTGCCATGTTGTAAAAGCCCAAATCACTCAAATGAATACCGTCAACGGTGCATTCGCCGTCCGGGGCGAATTCCTCTCCTCCGATAAAGCATACATTTTCATCACCCTCCGAAACCGCTGCTTTATATGTGCGCTCTATTATATCGCGCCGAAGATAATTATCCCTCGACGCGGAGGTCGAAGGTGACGGCATGGACAACATTATAATCGGCAGAAGAGGGTTTTCGTTTCTTATTTTCTTGAAAAAAAGCGCATGCGTTTTTTCAAGGTGTTCTGCACTCGGCGCATTATGGTCATAGTCGTATATAAAAATTTCGCAGCCGTATTTTTTGATTATTGAATTTATAAAGTCCGCCATTTCCTCTTCACCCTTTGCGCTGCCCGAAAATCCGAAATTAAAATAATCCGCATCGAAAGTCCTCGATAAAATTTCCTGATAGGTCATTCCGGGACGCGAGGCGCAACCGCCCTGCGTTATCGAAGAACCGTAGTATATAAAAGGCGTACTTATTTTATAAGGCGAGGAAGGCATTAAATTGCAGCCTGCGGAAAGCCCGATAAAAAGACTTTCAACGCCTCCGTAGCACGGCATTACTACGGTATACTCATGGCTTTTTCCGTCACTTTCGGCAAAATATGTATACCTTTTCAACGAGAAATCCAACGGAGGACGTACAGTTTGGAAATAATGCCCGTCACGGTAAATATCAAATCCTGCCGAAAGAATGTACGGTGCATGCGGCATGGGAATGGGCTCGCTGAGGTGAGCAAGTATTACCATATAGTCTGTGTCAGATGAAAAACGCACCCTGCCTCCGGCGGTACAATGACAAAGAGAACGAACGCCGTCGTTTATTTTTTCCGCTTCCTTCAAAGGCATCCTTGTAAATGCACCGTTTTCGGTAAACACTCCGTGAACGGAAAACGGCTTTTGGGTTACGTCGAAAAATTCGGTACCCTCGGGAATGGCTGACGACGATGCAAAATTTTTGTCTATATCTTCAATTTTCATGCTTGCCTCCGTTACTTCTTCGATGCCCTGTAATTTAAAATATAGTCGTTGAAGTTAGCGTATACCTGCCGCTCCCTTGCGCTCAAAAGAAAGCAGGTTTTGCCCTTGTACGCCAAAAAGCGTTTTTCGCGCTCATAAAGCTCCTCCATGCGCTCCGCACGAATACGCGCATGCTTTTTGCACATTCCGCCTATCCCTTCTATATCGCCGGACTTTCTTATTTTAAGCGCCCAAAGCACGCACGCGGGCGCCAAAACGGAGGCCGCGAAGGCATCCGCCGCTTCCTCCACAATATCCGGCGGCTTAACGCTCACCCTGTTCCAAAGTGTTGCCCTGCCGTCATAAACCAAGCTTTCCGTTACGGTGTGACCGCACAGTACGTGCGCCACCTCATGCATGACGGCACTGCGCATATCGTTAAGCGTCATCTCGCCGCGGTAAAACACAACATACCTTCCTTGAATTTTTGCGGTAAATGCATCGTTCGCTTTATATTTTTCAAGCGAATTTTCCGCTATAAGCTCGCTTCCCGCATCATATGTCATTGCGACTATGCCGCTCGCTCTGCATATATCGTTTATTTTAACGGGCAATCGATGTGCATCCGATGCAATCAAAATCTCCCATTCTCTCCCGTGCAAAACACCGCCCTCTTTCCGAAAATCCGAACACCCTCGGGTGCTCGGGTTTTACTTATTACTTACCCACCGAAGCTTATGTAACAATGAAAAGGGAATTCATCTTCGTTAATTAAAGCTTGAAAATGCGCTGTCTTTGTGGTAAACTGATAAAAAAGCTATTGTACAAAGCTTTTAACTATTCGCTCCAGCAGTACAAGGTCGTTTGCGGCAACCCGTGTGTTCACCGTTTCGCAAATCGAAGCGCGCAGTGCTGCCTCACGCGCTTTGGTTATTCTTTTATGCAAGGTGGCATTCATATCGCGCGGCGGATTTTCCGTGAAAAATTCCGGCGGCACCTCCAAAAACGCGCACAACCGATTAAGATTTACCGCTCGCGGCTTGGATTTTCCTTTAAGCCACGAGTCCACATTTCCCTGCGATATTCCCGTCGCCTTTTGAATCGAATACGTGGTAAGCCCGCGCTCCTTCATTATTTTTTTAAGCTTTTGTGAAAACATCATAATTAATTCCCCCATACAAATTTATTATAATCAATTTATCAAAAATTGTCAATTAAACGGAGGCATTTCATGAACAAAATTCTCACGCCGGACGCGTTTTTCGGCAGTATTGACGAAATCTCGCCCGAATTTTTTACATCCCGAGGCATCAAAGCGGTGTTTTTGGATATTGACAACACACTTGTGATGCCGCACACACCCGTTCCCGACGGCCGCGCGGAAGGCTTCATCCGCTCTCTTACGGCCGCCGGCCTCAGCGTTTGTCTTGTTTCCAACAATAAAAAGGAGCGTGTTGACCGCTTCAACACATTGTCCCTTCCCGCGGTGCACCGTGCCGCAAAGCCCTTTACCTTTTCATACAATCGTCTTATCAAAACCCTCGGCATAAGCAAGGATGAGGCGGCGGCTGTCGGCGACCAATTTTTTTCGGATATTTGCGGAGCAAATGCCGCAGGCCTTTTTACCGTTTACGTCAAACCGATAAAATTGGGCGGCGAAGGCCCGTTTGTTTGGCTTAAGCGTAAGCTGGAGAAGCCGCTTGTAAAAAAATTCTATATAAAAAATGTATAATATTATTCGAAAAATTAACATTATATTAATAAAAAAATACAATTGAAACGCATCGAATATTATTGTATAATTAATATAATATTATGCGTAGGAGAGGGTTTCGAAATGTATTCAAAAGAGGTTGTTATTAAAAATCAGGTTGGGCTCCATGCAAGGCCGGCAACATATTTTATACAAAAAGCAAACGAATTTAAGGATGAAATAAAGGTTTCCAAGGATGAGCGTGAGGTTAACGCCAAAAGCCTTCTCGGCGTTCTTTCTCTCGGAATAACCAGGGGCTCTTCCATTAAGCTTACCGCCAACGGCGAAACCGAGGCTGAGGCCGTTGAAGCCTTGGCGGCATTGATTGAGTCGAATTTTGAAGAATAAAACCGAGTTTTAAGGCAGCCCTTCGGCTGCTTTTTTTGCGGAGGAAATTATGACACTGAAGGAAAAGCTTGCCGCGCTTCCCGATAAGCCCGGCGTTTATATCATGAAAAACAGCGACGGAAAAATAATTTACGTGGGAAAGGCCAAAATCTTAAAAAACCGCGTAAGGCAATATTTTCACGCCTCCGCCGCGCACACACCGAAGGTGCGTGCCATGGTTTCCGCGGTTGCGGATTTCGAATATATCATCACCTCCTCCGAGCGTGAGGCCTTTGTGCTTGAATGCAATTTGATAAAGGAATATAAGCCGCACTACAACATTTTGCTTAAGGATTCCAAAACGTATCCCTTCATTAAAATCTCCTCCGAAAAATATCCGAAAATCAGCTTAACGCGCCGCGTCGAAAAAAATGGCGGCGAATATTTCGGTCCCTACACCAGCGCTTATTTCTGCCGCGAAACAATTGAGCTTGCCGAAAAAATTTTCCGCCTTCCCAAGTGCAATAAGCGCTTTCCGGAGGATTTCGGAAAAAGCCGCCCCTGCCTGTACTATTCCATGGGGCGTTGCATGGGTGTTTGCCTCGGGCATGTGAGCGAGGATGAATATCGTCGTGTTATTGCCGATGCGAGGGATTTCATAAAGGGCAACCGCAAAGCGCTTACCGAGCGGCTTGAGGCCGAAATGAAGGAGGCCTCGGATAAGCTTCAATTTGAGCGCGCTGCGGATTTGCGCGATAAAATCAACTCCGTAAGCTACATTTCCGAAAAGCAAAGCGTTACCGCTTTGACCGACAGCGATGCCGATGTTTTCGCCTTCGCCGCCGAGGACAACGACCTTGTTTTCGAGGTCTTATACATCCGCAACGGTAAGATGACGGGACACGAGAGCTTTTCGCTTGAAGGCGCGAGCGGAATTGACGATGAAATCCTCACCGATAATTTTTTATCGCAGTATTACGAAAACGACGCGGCAGACATTCCGCCGCTTGTCATAACCTCCCGCGAGCCCAACGAAAAGCTCATGCTTTCGGAGCATTTGGCCGAAAAGCGCAAGAGTGCGGTTGAAATTCGATGCGCCAAGCGCGGAAAATACCGGGAGCTTATCGACATGGCGGAGAAAAATGCCGCAAAGGCACTTTCCGATATAAGGGAGTCCAAAAAAAAGCGCGCGCTGAAAAAAAGCGCGGCGGCGGCACTCGGGGAGCTTATCTGCCTCGAAGGTCCGCCCCTCAGAATAGAAGCCTACGATATATCGCACACCGCCGGCAATTCCGCGGTATGCGCCATGATAGTTTTCGAAAACGGAAGCTATTCAAAAAAGGATACTCGCTTTTTCAAAATCAAGGACGAGAACGCCGGCGATGATTACGCTTCCATGAACGAAGCCTTGACCAGGCGCTTTTCCCACTGCCTTTCCGAATACGAAAAAATTTCCGCCGGCACCCTGGACGCGGACGATGCGAAATTCGCGCTCCTTCCCGATCTTATTTTAATGGACGGCGGCGCAGGGCAGGTTAATATTGCGACAGCCGTGCTAAGCTCACTCGGACTCAAGCTTCCGGTTTACGGCATGGTAAAGGATGAAAAGCACCGAACCCGCGCACTTCTTTCACCGGAGGGCGAAATATATATAAACCCCTCCTCCGCCGCCTTTAGGCTTATGACCGCAATTCAGGACGAGGTGCATCGCGCGGCAATCGGCTATCACCGAAGGCTTCGCGAAAAAGCAATGCTGAAAAGCCCGCTTCTGGAAATCAAGGGTGTCGGCGAAAAAACCTACGAAAAGCTTATGAAGAAATTCAAAAGCCCCGCCTCCGTAAGAGCGGCAAGCTTGGAGGAGCTTCGAGCCGTTGTCGGCAAAACCGCCGCGGAGGGAATTTATGATTATTACAAAAAAAATGGCCGTTAAAAACGGTCATTTTTTTAATCGTCAAAATCAGTCAGCTTTACGATTTGCGAAGCACTCACTGCAATAAACGGGCTTGTCGTTCTTCGGAACAAAGGGAACCTTTGCTTCCTTGCCGCACTCCGCACAAACAGCTGTGTACATCTCTCTGTTTTCTCTCATGGAAGCCTTCTTTGCAGCTCTGCAATCCTTGCAACGCTGAGGCTCATTCTGAAAACCCTTTTCAGCATAAAATTCCTGTTCGCCGGCTGTGAAAACAAATTCATTTCCACAATCCTTGCATACCAATGTCTTGTCCTGGTACATGTTTGATCTCCTCACTTTGAATAGTATAATTATTTGACCCTGACCGGAGTTGCACCGATCTCCTGCTTTTACAGCCGGGCATATGACAATATGATTAAACTGTGCCGGTCATTTTGTCCGTTCCTCGGCAATTCCCATGAGCTTGCGCTTTACGCGCTGAAGGGCATTGTCAACCGCCTTCTGAGGCTTATCAAGCTTTAACGCAATATCATGATAGCTTTTGCCCTGAAGATAATATCCGAGCACCTGCTTTTCGAACCTGCTTAATATCTTTTCTATTCTTTCGCTTACAACATGATAGCGTTCTTTGTTGATAACTATTTCCTCGGGATTCGGAAGCGTATCTCTGCAGATAACGTCCATCAGGGCCGCAGCCTCATCGTTTTCGAACAGAGGCTGACTTAAAGAAATAGAATTATTCAAAGGACCGTGTTTTAACCTTGTGGCGGCCTTGATAGCGGTTGCTATCTGGCGCATGATGCAGGTATCCGCGAAGCTTTTGAAGGGAACGCCGTGCGACACGTCATAATCCCTCGTTGCTTTGAAAAGACCGATAAGTCCTTCCTGAATAAGATCCTCCTTATCGGCACCGACCAGGAAAAAACGAAACGCCTTTTGCCTGACAAGACCGACATACCTGTCGATTAAAAAATCCAAGGCGTCATTGTCGCCCGCCCTGCTTAAATCAATCAGCTCCTCATCGGAACAAACGGTATAATCGGATACGCTCAAAACCCCTGATACCCCCGTTCTTAAAGCCACATTACACACAGTATACTAAAAAACCCCTTTTTTGTCAAGTAAATTCTGAAAAAAATAATGCGCCGAAAAATTTTCGACGCATCGACAATTTTATAAGCCTGCTTTTCGGGCAAGAATATCTGCCTTATCCGTGTTCTCCCATGGCAAATATTCCTTTCCGAAATGACCGTAGTTTGAGGTTTTGGCATAAATAGGCTCCCTCAGCCTTAAGGTGTTTATTATTCCGTGCGGCCTTAAATCAAACACCTCATCAACAAGCTCTTCTATTTTGCCGTCCTCGATTTTTCCGGTTCCGAAGGTATCCACCATAACGGATACGGGCTTTGCCACACCGATGGCGTAAGCTATTTGAATTTCGCATTTTGTGCAAATTCCCGATTTAACAAGGTTCTTGGCAACATAGCGCGCCATATAAGCCGCACTTCTGTCCACCTTAGACGGATCCTTTCCGGACAATGCACCGCCGCCGTGACGTGCATAGCCGCCGTATGTATCAACTATAAGCTTTCTTCCCGTAAGCCCGGAATCGCCGTAGGGGCCGCCTATAACAAACCTGCCGGTAGGGTTGATGAAAATCCTCGTTTCATCATCCATCATGCCGCCGTCAATAACGAAATTTATAACGTTTTCTTCAATATCCCGCTTTATTTTCTCCTGCTCAATACCGTCCTCATGCTGGCAGGAAACAACAACGGTATCAATCCTTTCGGGCTCACCCTTATCGTTATATTCAACCGTTACCTGCGTTTTTCCGTCCGGACGAAGATAAGGTAAAATTCCGCTTTTTCTCACGAAGGTCAATCTTTCCGAAAGCTTGTGTGCAAGGAATATCGGAAGCGGCATAAGCACCGGAGTTTCGGAGCATGCATATCCGAAGATAAGCCCCTGATCGCCCGCGCCGGAGTTCGGGTCATCCCCGTCACCGACACCCATGGCAATATCCGGCGACTGGCCGTGAACGGTGTTCATCACGCAGCATGTATCCGCGTCAAAGCCCATGGCGGAATCGGTATATCCTATTTCCTTTACCGCAGCCCTCACTATCGACTGCACATCCACCGTTGCCTTGCTTGTGATTTCGCCCATCACGTTTATAAGCCCGGTGCACGCGGTCACCTCACACGCCACTCTGGAATAAGGGTCCTTCTCTATATAAGCGTCGAGTATTCTGTCCGCAACAAGGTCACACAACTTGTCCGGATGCCCCTCGGTTACCGACTCGGATGTAAAAAGTCTTCTCAACTCAAATTCCCTCCTTACATTATTTTCCTCACAACAAAAAAATCTACTTAGCGTAGATTTTTGTTTACAAATCGTACAGTGGGAAACTGTCCTTTGGTTTTTGTATTTATAAAATTTACGCCATTGCGTTAAAACGCTTTACAAGAGCAGATTTTTTTCTGGCAACGGTATTCTTGTGGAATACACCCTTTGCAGCAGCCTGGTCAAGCTTCTTGCATACGTAGGTTACCGCCTTCGCAGCCGCATCCCTATCGTTTGCCGCAACCGCAGCCTCAGCCTTTCTCATAGCCGTGTGAATAGCGGATTTGATCATCTGATTTCTGAGTGTTTTCTTTTTTGTGATAAGAACTCTCTTCTTAGCTGATTTAATATTGGGCATGTAAGTCACCTCCATAAAAAGATTTAATACATTTGGGTCACGGTAATAAACATGACGAACGGTGTCACATCTTTACCTGTGTATTTTTCAGCAAAATATATTGTAGCACACTTTCTCAAAAAAAGCAATAGCTTTTTAAATTTTATTTAAATTGTTTCTTTATTTTCGATTTTTTGCGCGTTTTATGGTAAAATATGCTCTGTTTTTCGACGGTCTTTGCACCGAATATGCCGAAATAACGGTTTACGGTCTTTTTTCGGCCGCATTAAAAGCGCTCGGGATTTTTCTCTCGTTGTAATAATAAGCCGTGTCGGCGGGAACACTTCTTATTAAAAGGGGTGTTCCTGTTTTGTATTTGTTAAATATATGCTTTTCCTCCGTCGTTTCCGTTGCGGCGATGTTTATATCCGTAAAAATCATCGGAAACCGCCAGATGTCCGAGCTTAATATGTTCGACTATATAAACGGTATAACCATCGGCTCGATAGCCGCGGAAATGGCGACCTCGCTCGAGGGCGATTTCATAAAGCCGCTTGTGGCAATGGCCGTTTATACCCTCATCGTATTTTTAACCTCCGTGGTTACCACGCGCTCGTTAAAAATACGTCGCTTTATAAGCGGCCGAACGCTGATGCTTGTAAGCAACGGAAGCTTTCTTCCGCAAAATTTCAAAAAATGCAGGCTTGACCTGTCGGAATTTTTGAATCAATGCCGCGTTCAAGGCTTTTTCGACCCCGGCGATATAGCCTACGCCTTCATGGAAGAAAACGGTAAAATTTCCATTCTTCCGAAAAGCGAGGCACAACCGATTACCGCCGCGGAACTTTCGGCCGTCGGCCGCGGAGAAAAGCTCGGTGCCGCCCTGCCCTTTTTCACAATTATATCGGACGGACGCATTTTAACCGGAAATCTTTCGGCCGCGGGCTTTGATTCCGTATGGCTGAAGAAGCGGCTTTCGGAGCGCGGAATAAAAAACGAGCGCGAGGTTTTTCTCGCCTGCGCAAACGCGGAAGGAAGCTTTTACCTGTTCCCGCGCAAGCGAAAGCGCTTTGCCGAAAACGATATTTTTCAGTGAGCCTCTTCTCCGACAAGCCTTTTTTTGTCGCATACCGAGCCCGCCTCTCCCTCGCTCAAAAGCGCCAATGCATCGCCCATAACGCAGAAAAACTGCGCAAGAACGCCTATTTCCTCATTCGTCAGCCCGTCGGACAGGGCTTTTGCCGCCGCGGCGGCAAGGAACAAAAGCTCCGAAAGCTTTTCTCTCGTCATAAAAAGCGCCTCCCCATATATATTATGAGGAAGCGTTTTTTTCTATCCCTTTATTATCGGCGAAAGCTTTTTATATATCGCGAGCGTAATAAGCGACAGCACCGTGCCCTTCGCCAAATTAAACGGCGTTATCGCGGTTAAAATTATCGACAGCATCTCCTCGGCCGAGGCCTGCGGCATATAAAGCGGAAACATTAAAAAGAGGTTCGTCGCCATTGCCGCCGCGGTGTATATTATTGTTGCCGCGACAAAGCCCATTACCGCCGTCTTTTTTGTTTTCTTTATTTTGTATATAAGCCCCAAAACCAAAACGAAGGTTCCGTTAACAATAAAATTTGCCAGCTCTCCCACGAAGCCCGTTGTGGTGACCGCACAGTGAAGGACGTTTTTTATCGCCTCCACCGCAATTCCGCAAAGGGGCCCCAGCGCCAAGGTGCCGATTATGGCCGGAAGATCGGAAAATTCTACGTCGAGGAAGCCCGCTACCCGCGGAATCAACGCACCCATCAGCTGAAGAACCGTCGCCAAGGCCGAAAGCATTGCCGTTACCACCATAACCCTTGTCATTTTCATTTTTTTCATGCTTACCCTCTTTCCCGAGAAGAGCAAAAAAAGGCGCCGGAAAGGCACCCTTTTTAAAGGAATTTCTTCATCCGGACTGTACCGTCGGTTCGGGAATCTGACCCAAATCAGCTTTCGCTCTCGGACTCGTAGCACAAAAATGCTCATTACCGCCGGTGAGGAATTTCACCTCGCCCTAACCCGTTTTTTTTATCATTATACTACCGCTCGGAAAAAAAGTCAACAAAAAAACTTGACAAAGCATTTTTTATGTGCTATAATACTTAAGCAAAACAAGCAGAAGCATGCCGCTTCTCACCGTCCGACCTGTGAGCGGTTCGGTAAATACCGATATCTTTTATCAGTGTTTTTTCGTTGCGGCAGTTTTCTGTCGCAATTTTTTAATTTCGGGGGTGTTTTCAATAGCTATCAAGGAATTGATAATCAATGAAGAAATCACGGCAAAAAGCGTAAGGCTTATCGGCAGTGAGGGGGAGCAGCTGGGTATTATGGATACCGATAAGGCGCAGGCCCTTGCCGACGAGGCGGAGCTTGACTTGGTTTTAATGTCGCCGAACGCGGAGCCGCCCGTGTGCAAAATCATGGACTACGGGAAGTATCGCTTTGACCTTCTTAAGAAGGAGAAGGAGAACCGCAAGAATCAGCGTATCGTCGATACAAAGGAAATCAAGATGACTCAGACCATTGATACGCACGACTTTGAAACGAAAATGAATCACGGCAAAAAGTTTTTGT
>CAZRUB010000018.1:0-13163 GCA_964603185.1 uncultured Ruminococcus sp. | reverse complement strand
AAGGATTATTTTTTCGCTTTCACAAGCTATATAATTATACAATATTTTTCATTTTTTGTCAAGCATTTTTTTCTGCACCGATGCTATCGCTTCATTTTGATCAAATTCATATCAAAGCTTTCCCTTTGTTTGTGCATTTTGTCTTTTCGCAAGCTAAATTTTTGTGCATTTTGTCTTTCGATTAGGTGAAGGAATTTTGTTTTTTGTGCAGAATATATATTATAATATATGCTTTTGCATATTCAAACAAAGCTTTTTAAGGAGGAACGCATCATGGGCATCGCTACTGAAATGTTAAGAAATGTTGTACTTTTATCACACTCACACGCAGGTAAAACCTCTCTCGCCGAGGCTCTTTTATATAGCGGCGGAGTTGTTTCGAAAATCGGTAAAATCGCGGACGGAACCACTCTTTTGGATTCCGACTCCGAAGAAATAAAGCGCAAATTCAGCATCAACACTTCAGCCGCCTCATATATGTACAGGGATTATAAAATAAATTTAATTGATACTCCCGGGTATTTTGACTTTGCGGGCGAAGCTTACGAGGGTATAAAGGCCGCTGACGGTGCGGTCATTTTGGTCAGCGCAAAAAGCGGCGTTTCCGCGGGAACCGAGCTTGCGTTTGAACGCGCCGAAAAAGCCGGACTTCCGATAATCGTTTTTATTAACAAGATGGATGACGAACGCGCAAACTACAAAAAGGTTTTGGAGGAGCTTAAGACCAAATTCGGGCGAAAAATCGCCCCGTTCCGAGTGCCGATAACCGAAAACGGCGCTTTAACCGGATACATAAACATCATAACAATGAAGGCATATGCCTATACCGAAGCATCCGACGACGGTGAAATTCCGATACCGGACTTTATGGCGGATGAGGTTTCAGAATGCCGCAGTTTCTTAAACGAAGCCGTTGCCGAAACCAGTGACGAATTCATGGAGCGCTTCTTCGCCGGCGAAGAATTTTCCGAGCACGAAATGCGTACCGCATTGAAAAAAGGTGTGCTTGAAGGTACCGTTGTTCCGGTTTATTCGGGCAGTGCCCTTCTAAACAAGGGTGCGCGCTTTTTATCAAACGCTTTTGTGAACTACTTCCCCTCCCCGAATTTAAAGATTGAGCCGGGAACCGACGCCGACGGCAGCTCCCTTGAGGTTACCGCATCGGACAATGCACCTTTTTCGGCTGAGGTTTTCAAAACCATCGCCGATCCTTATGTCGGAAAGATGTCGTTTTTAAGAATTTATTCAGGCACCTTAAAGCCCGATATGCAGCTTTTAAATTCCACACGCGGTGTGGCTGAAAAAGCGGGAAAGATTTATGTTATCTCAGGCAAAAAGCAAATTGAGGTTCCCGTTCTCGGCGCCGGCGATATCGCGGTTCTTAACAAATTATCCGTTACCCTTACCGGCGATACGTTGTGCGAGCCCTCCAATATAGTAAAGTTTGAGCCTATCAAATTCGATAAGCCCGTGCTTTCCATGGCGATTGTTCCCAAATCCAAGGGAGATGAAGAAAAAATCAGCACCGGACTTCGCCGCCTTATGGAGGAGGATCCCACATTTACAATCGAAAACAGGCCCGAAACGCACCAGATGGTCATTTCCGGTATGGGCGAGCAACACCTGGATGTTATAATAAGCAAGCTTAAGGCTAAGTTCGGAATTGAGGTTACGCTTACTCCGGCGCGCATTCCCTATCGCGAAACAATCCGTAAAAAGGTTAAGGTTCAGGGCAGGCACAAAAAGCAGTCCGGCGGCCACGGCCAGTTCGGCGATGTTTGGATTGAATTTGAGCCGGGCGAAAATGAGTCGCTGACCTTTGAAGAAAAGGTATTCGGCGGCGCGGTTCCCAAAAACTTCTTCCCCGCGGTTGAAAAAGGCTTGATCGAATGCAGTGCCGAAGGCCCGTTGGCAGGCTATCCCGTGGTTAACCTTAAGGCCACGCTCGTGGACGGCTCCTATCACCCGGTTGATTCTTCCGAAATGAGCTTCAAAATGGCGGCGGCAATCGCCTATAAGGAAGGTATGGCACAGGCTTCTCCGGTATTATTGGAGCCTATCGGAAAGCTTTTCGTAACCGTTCCCGATGATGCGGTCGGCGATATATTCGGTGATATAAACAAGCGCCGCGGAAGAGTTATCGGAAGCACTCAGGCCGAAAGCGAGGGAAAATCCACGGTTGAGGCTGATGTTCCGATGAGCGAAATGTCCTCCTACGCAACCGACCTTCGCTCGATGACGCAGGGGCGCGGCTCCTTCACCTTCGAATTTCTTTCATATGAGCAGGCGCCCGAATCCGTTGCTCAGAAGGTAATCGCAGAATCGAAAAAATAAAAGACAGGCATCCAAATGAGTCAGCTGCCCCGCAAAAGCAAGTGCTTTTGCGGGGCAGCTTATTTGATGTAAGACAAAAAAGCACCCCGTACCTATCATAAGCACGGGGTGTTTTTTAGCCTATTTCATTTCAAGCCATTTCAATCGGAAGCTTTTTTCCGCCGAGGATGTGAAAGTGAACATGCATAACCGTCTGCCCGCCGTTCTCTCCGCAGTTATTTATAACGCGATAGCCTTCTTTGTCAATTCCGAGTTTTTTTGTGATTTTGCTTACCGCTTCAAAAACCTTTGCGGCATAAATCGAATTTTCCCCGTTAAATTCGTTCGCCGAGGAAATGTGTTTTTTCGGAATGACCAAAAGGTGAATGGGCGCCATCGGATTAATATCCTTCACGCATACAACATATTCATCCTCATAAATATATTCTGACGGAGCTTCACCGTTTGCGATTTTGCAGAAAATACAATCCACAGCTTCAACACCTCCCTTAAAGCTGAGCCTCAATAACGCTCAAAACAACGCCGAGTGCTTCATCCGCTTTTGTAATATCCTTACCGCCCGCCTGCGCACTGTCCGGTTTTCCTCCTCCGCCGCCTCCGGCAACGGAAGCAACCTCTTTAATCACCTTGCCGATGTGGACGCCTTTTGCAACCGCATTCTTCGTCGCTCCGCCGACAAATGTTACCTTTCCGTCGGAAACGGAGGCAAGCACCGCCGCCGCACTCGGCAGCTTATCCTTTATTGTGTCAATCATGCCGCGCATTGTTTCAACATCAGAACCGTCAACTCGTGCCGTTATAACGGATACGCCTTTTACGTCGGTTGCGCCCTTCAAAAGCTCATCCGCCGCGCCCTTGGACATCTCAGCCTTGAGGGCTTCAAGCTCTTTCTTGGTTTCCACCGCATTCTGTACGAACGCTCTCGTTCTTTCCAAAACCGCACCGGGAGCCGATTTCATAATCGACGCAAGCTCCTCCACTGTTTCTTCCTGTGCCTTGATGTATGAAAGAACTCCGTTTCCGGTTACGCCTTCAATTCTTCTCACACCTGCCGCAACACCGCTTTCGGAAAGAATCTTGAAAAGACCGATTTGGCTTGTCGCGTCAAGATGCGTGCCCGCGCAAAATTCCATCGAATAATCTCCCATCGAAACAACCCTGACGGTTTCGCCGTATTTTTCACCGAAAAGCGCCGTTGCGCCAAGCTTTTTCGCTTCCGCAATAGGCATTTCCCTCTTCGTAATCTTAAGGTCCTCCAATATTTTCTCGTTAACCTTCTGCTCTGCCTCTGCTATTTCCTCCGCCGTCATAGCCTCAAAATGAGAAAAGTCAAATCTCATTCTGTCCTCTCCCACGTAAGAGCCGGCCTGTGCCACATGGCTTCCCAAAACCTCGGTCAAAGCCTTCTGCAGAAGATGTGTTACACTGTGATTTCTGGAAATCGCCATTCTGCGCTTTTTATCAACCTCAAGGCTAACCTCATCGCCCACCTTAAGAGCTCCGCTTATAACCTTTATTTCGCTCGCATCCTTACCGGATACCTTTTTGCCTGAAATAACCTCGCAAACGGCCCCCTCCGCCTTAACGGAGCCCGTATCTCCGACTTGTCCTCCGCATTCGGAATAAAATACGGTTTTATCAAATGCGGCAATGGCATTTTCGCCCTCCTCAACCTCATTGACCAAGGTGCCGTCTTTTATAAGCGCCATAACCCTTGCAGTGCACGAAAGCTCATCATATCCCAAAAATTCCGGCACTACCTCGTCCGGAATCGAAGCATCCGAGCTCCACGCGTTATCCGCATTTTCCGCCCGCGCGGATTTTGCCGTCATACGTTGGTTTAACATGCACTTGTCAAAGCCTTCCTTATCAACCTTGTATCCGTTTTCCTCTGCTATATCCACCGTAAGGTCAAGCGGAAATCCGTAGGTATCGTAAAGCTTGAACGCATCCTCTCCCGAAAGCTCATTCTTTTCTTCCTTTTTCATTTCCTCCATATAGTCCGAAAGGATAGAAAGTCCCTGGTCAATCGTTTCCGCGAAGCGTTCTTCTTCGATTTTTATTATCTTTTTAATGTAATCGGCATTTTCCGAAAGCTCGGGGTAGCCCGACTTACACTCACCGAACACGGTATCGGCCAGCTTGTACAAAAAGCTTCCGTTCACACCCAAAAGCTTTCCGTGACGTGCCGCACGGCGCAAAAGCCTTCTTAAAACATAGCCTCTTCCCTCATTCGAAGGCAAAATACCGTCGGAAATCATGAAGCAAGTGCTTCTGATATGGTCGGTTATGGCGCGAAGCGACACATCGGTCTTTTCCGAATCGCCGTACTTAACGCCTGTTATTTCCGATACCGAAAGCATGATGTTTCTTATCGTGTCAACCTCAAAAATATTGTTCACGCCCTGCATAATCGTCGCCAAACGCTCAAGCCCCATGCCTGTATCGATGTTGGGGTTGGGCAAACGATTGTAATTTCCGTTTTCATCCTTATCAAACTGCGTGAACACAAGGTTCCAGAACTCAACGTATCTGTCACAGTCACAACCAAGCTTGCAGTCCGGCTTTCCGCAGCTATACTCCGGCCCTTCCGAGCACGGCCCGCACGGCCCCGTGCCATGCTCCCAGAAGTTGTCCTCCTTGCCCATTCTGACAATTCTCTCCTCGGGAAAGCCTATTTTCTTAGTCCATATATCAAACGCCTCGTCGTCATCCTCATATATTGTCACCCAAAGTCTTTCGACAGGCATATGCATAACCTCGGTTATAAACTCCCACGCCCAGCTTACAGCCTCCGTCTTGAAATAATCGCCGAACGAAAAGTTCCCCAGCATCTCAAAGAACGTGCCGTGACGCGCGGTGTGACCCACAAGCTCAATATCGGGCGTTCTTATGCATTTCTGACATGTCGTCACCCTTCTTCTGGGCGGTGTTTCCTTGCCCGTAAAGTAAGGCTTTAACGGCGTCATCCCGGCGTTTATCAAAAGCACCGACGGGTCATCCTTGGGCACAAGCGGAAAGCTCGGCATACGAAGATGCCCTTTAGATTCAAAAAACGAGAGATATTTTTCTCTTATTTCATTAAGTCCCAGTTTTTCCATTTTAAAATCAAAACCTTTCATATGTACAAACTTGCCATTTAATTATAGCACTTACAAAACATAAAGTCAACAAAAACAGTGTAAAGATAAGCCTTGACACGGCATATTTTTTGCTTTATACTGAATTTTGAGGTGTTTTTATGGAAAAAGCCGAGCTTCGCTCTATGATGAAGCTTTTAAGAAAAAATTTTACCGGTAAGCATGAAGCCTCCGAAAAAATTACCGAGCTGGTTATAAATTCGGATTTCTACAAAAAAAGCGACCGCATCTGCCTTTACATGTCCTCCTTCGGAGAGGTTGACACGCACAGGATATTTTCGCACGCCGTAAGGCAAAAAAAATCCGTATGCGTGCCGATAACCGAAAAGGACGGTTCTCTTCGTCTTTCACTATGCGACGGAAATTTCAAAAAGGGACGCTTCGGTATTGATGAGCCCGAGGTACCGTCCTATGTCGATTTTTCTTATCCGGAGCTTATATTAATTCCCGGGCTGGCGTTTGACCGTCGCGGCACAAGACTGGGCTTTGGCATGGGCTGCTATGACCGCTTTTTAAAAGACGCGTGCGGCTTCAAGGTCGCTTTGAGCTATCATTTTCAGCTTCTTGACTTCGTTCCCGACGAAACGCACGATGCGCGCCTTGACGCGCTCGTAACCGAAAAAGGCATAATATACTTCGAATAAAAAATGATTTTCCGAAAAAAATCGAAAATCCTTTCTCTTACCTTTCAACCGTTCTCTTTATAATATCGTCCTGAATGGGCTCATTCAACCTGACAAAGAAGTCTGAAAATCCGGAAACCCTGACTCTGAGGCTCGAATACTTTTCGGGAGTAACTTTTGCCTGTTCCAAGTCCTCGCGCGATACAAAGTTAAGCTGAAACTGTGATCCGCCGTTTTTGAAAAATGCTTCAAGCATGTTCGCGGTTTTTAAAAGATTTTCGCTTTTCTTCACAAGCTGAGCATCCAAATTCAGGTTTGTTACGCTTGCTCCGCCGCTAATGATACCGTGTCTGTCGCACTTTGCAACTGCACCCAAAAGCGCCGTTAAGCCCTCTCGGTCATAGCCCTCGCTTTGCCCCAAGCCGAATTTTAAGAGATCTCCGTTCGCTCTCGCATCCGGAGTTGCCCTTGTTGCTGAACCGAAAATTTTGTGGTGTTCAATATATCCCTGCAAATTTCCGAAAAGAATATGATAACCCAAGAGCGAGGTTTTAGCCTTAGCATATTCATAAAGAGTATCCGTGAATAACCTCGCAACATAATTCGATGTGTCGTCATCGTTGCCGAAAAAGTGCCCTTTTTTTCTTATTGTCGCTCTCAGCTCATCATAACCTTCCCAGTTATTTTCAAGCGCGTCTAAAAGTTTCTCAAACGAAACTGTTTTTTCATCATATATAAATTGCTTGATGACCGCAAGCGAATCTATAACATTCGTAACACCGATAAGCGCCGTGCCCGCCATCGCGTATCTGCACGCTCCCTTTGTGAAGCTTTCCGCTTTGTCAATGCAGTCCGTAAACAAAAGAGAGGTTGTATATGAGGTGTCCTTCCCGCGTATGCGCATAAATTCATCCTCATAATAGAGCATTTCATCAAGCTCGCTTATTAACACACCCTTATATATTTTCCAGAATTTCTCCCATGTATCTGCCGACAAAAGCTCCTTTTTATGATTATACAGTGTTTTTTCTATCGAGCGTAAAATGTTTGAATTTGCCGTACCTGCAACAAATCCTCCAGGATACGCAACCTCATTGCATCCGACCGAAGAATATTCGCATGCCTTTTCATAAGGAATTTTCCCGATTTCCACTGCGGCTTTTATCTTGACCTCATCATTTATAAAAGCAATTCGCTTGTTGTCGTCGTTGACACACATTTCAAGTACCTTAAAAAATGTTTCGGACGGAAGCTTGTTCGTCCATCTTAAGGAAACCTGAGGTATAAAGCTCGGAAGACTTGTCAGCGCTTCCAATATCAGCATGGAAAAGTCGTTAAATACATCGTTTCCGTCTTTATCATAGCCTCCTATAGAAAAATGCGATTCTCCGCCGCGTGTGAAGTTGCCGCTCTTCGGTGTGTTTGCCTGCTGAATTAAGAAAAGCTCACAAAGAATATCCTTCGCTTCCTCGCGCGTCAGCGTGCCGCTTTCAATATCCTTTTTGTAGTAAGGATAAAGCGTGCGATCCAGCGTTCCCAGACTGTCGCGTGCATAGCCGAAAACCATGCAAATTGAAACAACCGCTTCGTAAAAGTTGTCCGCCGGATTATACGGAACTTTTTTAAGTGTTTCGGAAAGCCTTTTTAAATTTTCCCTGTATTCCGGATTTTTGGTTTCATTTGAAAGCCTTAATGCCTTCCCAGAAAATTTTTCCGTCCAGAAAATCAGGGTGTCGGCTGCGGATTTCAAGCACTCCAAAAACTCTTGCTTCTCTTCATTTCCTTCATGCTTAATCCTTGACTCCTCAATTTTTGAAATAAGTCCTTTTATACCTAGCTCTATAACCGTTTTATAATCCGCCGTGGCATGCTGCCACTCCAATGTGGATAAATTATCTATCGGCTTTCTGTAAAACTGTGAAAACATTTTCAATGTGTTTTCAAACATATGGTTGTGATAGGGGCCTCCGATATTTGCATCGGTTAGTGCTATCGTAGACGGTAGGGTCTGATAGCATGTTACCAAGGGTTCTTGTGCCGCGACATAATCATGAAGTCTTTTAACCGTCATTTTCGGCTTTGAAAGGAAAATATCCATTCTGTCAAACTCAACCGTTTTCGGCTCGGGATACATTTCACCTTCCATGGTCAGCTTTGTCAATTCATATATTCGTTCGTTCAATTTTATCACCTCGTGTTCTATTTATACCAAAGATTAAAAGATAATACAATACACAAAAAAATTTATTTATACTTTTCGCCGTAAAACATTGATGCTTTTTTTGCAAAGCGTTGACATTTTTTATTTTTCATGCTATATTTAATCTGGTGGTTTTATGAACTCTGATTTCATCGTAACCGGGATAAAACGCGTTATTTTTATTGATAAAACTGAATATACTGAGCCTGTAATTCGCTTTACCAATCAACTTGACTCACACGAGCTTATTTTGCACTTATCAGGTTCATGTACAGTGATTTTTAACGAAAAAAGGCTTGAATGTCCCGAAAACACAATACGCTTTCTGCCTAAGGGAGAAAACCGCGAATATACGGTTTACGGCAAAGCCGCGGGCGAATGCATCGATATATTTTTTGACACGAATTTGCCGATTGCCCCCGAAGCCTTTGTCATAAATTTAAAAAGCAATTTCAGGGCAAGTTTTTTTTTCAAGAAACTATTTTCTGTTTGGGTTGCGAAAAACGAAGGCTGGTATTTTGAGTGCATTTCCCTGCTTTATAAAATTCTTTCCGAAATGCAAAAGAAAAAATTTTTTCCCGAAAAGCAATATAATGCCATCCTTCCCGCCGTTTCATATATCGAGCAAAACTTTCTTAAAGGAAAAATTTCGATTGCAGACCTTTCAAAGCTCTGCAAAATAAGTCCCTCGTATATGAAGGAACTTTTCGTAAAGCGCTTCGGCGTACCACCCGTAAAATATATCATCCGTTTGAAAATAAACCATGCCTGTGATTTACTGCTATCTGGTAATTTTTCCGTCAGTCGAACGGCGGAAATATGCGGATATGATAACGTGCATTTTTTCAGCAGACAGTTCAAGGAATACATGGGCGTATCGCCGATGGAGTTTAAAAATAAATATAAATCATCAAAATAAAAACCCAAGCTTCGAGGCTTGGGTTTTATTCATTTTATAAGCTTTTCCGCGTTAAAGGCATTTAAAAAAAGCGGACCTTTGTTTTTCACTTTATTATATGCTTCCTCCATTTTGCTTTTCCGCACAACAGGGTCATGCATATCGCTTCCTATCACAACCCGTCTGCCGGACTTTATCACCCTTTCGGCGAAGTGCCGCGTTTTCACGTGAAGGAACGCATCTGCATTTATTTGAATGATTACATCATCAAGCGAAAGTATTTTTTCAACATTACCCTTTATTCCGATATATCGCTCAAGATGCGCTATAATCGGGGTAATTCCCGCCTTTGTCAAAAGCTCCACTCTTCGGAGCGCAAAATTATCCCACACTCCGAAGGGAAGCTCCGTCAGCATAAGGCAGGTTCCTTCGATACACATATCCGAAAAATTTTCAAATTGTGTTATCTCCGCCCCCAAATAAACCTCAAATCCCAAAAGAATTTCGGGAAGAGAGCCGCAGTCCTCCGTTTTCAATAGTGCAAGCGCCCTTTCTCTTTTGTCAAGCGCTACTTTAATGTCATCTGTCGAATACGGCCTTATATGCGGCGTGGCGACTACGGTTTTCGTTCCGCCGACCTTCGCATCACAAAGCATCAAGAGCGCGTCGGAAGTATTCCTTGCGCCATCATCTATTCCCGGCAGACAGTGTGAATGCATATCAATCATAGCTATTCCCTATCCCTTATCGTTAAAGTTGCCGTGTAAATTCTCCCCTTGAATTTGCGTCTTAACACCTTGGCGCACTCGTTCAAAGTTGCACCCGTTGTAAACACATCATCTATTATCAAAACGCTTTTTCCTTCGGGCGGATTAATCACCCTGTAAGCACCTCTCACATTCAGCCTTCTTTGTGCCGCGGTAAGCCTTTTCTGCTTTTCGGTTTCGCGGTATTTTTCAAAGGTCTTAACAAATTTCACTTCAAGCTGCTTGGCGACTTGGCGGGCAAGATATTCCGTCCTTGAGCCGTCCTTTTCGCGCTCCGCCTTTTTTGTGTCCGGCACATAGGTGACCGCCTCCGGGATGATGCCCTTACTTATGAGGTTTTGGCTGATTAAAAGAGCCGCATCCGCAACAGCGCCCTCAGACCC
Source organism: uncultured Ruminococcus sp. (assembly GCA_964603185.1). GTDB lineage: Bacteria > Bacillota > Clostridia > CAKSNL01 > HGM11501 > HGM11501. The sequence continues at coordinate 2,818 of CAZRUB010000018.1, read as the reverse complement.
GTATTTAACATTAAGCACCGCTTTTCGCCCCGTTCCCACATGCTCCATAACGGGGAAGTTCCTGTCAAAATACGGCTCCAAGCTTCGGCACCTTCCGCATATCGGAGAAGGAAAATCGGCATGCATTTCTATACCGCACTTTTCACAGGTGTTTCCCGTAACAAACGGTGCCTCCGACAGGCAAATTCCGCAGAAAATCGTTCTTTTCACAAGCACTTTACCGCATGATAAGCATCGCGGCGGAAAAAAAAGCTCCCTTAAGCGTTCATTCAGCTTCATTAAAATTCACACACTCTGTCTTTTTTATCAAGATAAGCAATCATATTAAGCGAAAGCAAATTCCAGTTCTGGAATCCGGGATTTATAACGGGAGCACCGGTATCCGGGTCGTAATATTCGTGCATTTCGCCGCACTCTTCTATATCCTGTCCGAAAAGCTTTACCGTGCGCTGCGCCAACAACGTTGCTTCCTTGTGAAAGCCGTATTTTGTAAGCGCGGAGAAAACAAGATAGTTCGATATTCCCCATATAGGGCCGAGCCAGCATGAGGGATTTCCCGACGGCTTTATCACATACATTTTTTCAAGCTTGGAGAGTGTTCTTACACCGTAGGGCGCCCAGAAGGTGCGCTCATCCGTCAAATGAAGAACCATTCTTTCGGCCTGCTCCTTTGTTGCGATTCCTGCCCACATTGCCAAAAATCCCGACCATACGTCAATTCTCTGAATCAAGCAATTCCAGTGGCGGGGTGCGCCCGAATGAAGCGAAATTTCCCCGTTTATCGGAAGCAAATTAAAATCTACGCTGTAGTAAAAGCCGTCCCTCTCGTCATAGCAATGTGTGCGTACGGCTTCCTTGAGGCTCTCCGCTTCCTTTTCATAGAATGCCCTTTTTTCGCTTTCTCCCAGCTTCTCACATATATATGCCATCGCCGAAAGCTCCTTATACATAAGGCAGTTCAAATATATGGAGCCCGAGCTCTTCGCGGGACGATAGAAGGTGCACGGATCGTTATCAACGCCGATTGCCAAATCATCCTGCCAGAAATAAAGCCCCGTTTCATGCTTGTAATTTTTAAGATAAACCTCAATGAATTTTTCCAAATTTCCGAATTTATCGGCAACCCACGACACATCGCCGCCGTTTTCCTTTATCACGAACGCAAGATGCTGAGCGAGGCACGGCTTGTGCATGTTTGTTTCGTAAATAGCCTCTTCCCTCGGGGTGCAGGTATGCGGCTGAATTACAATCGGTATTGCGCCGCCTTCATATGTATGCTCCAAAAAATTCAATATGCAGCCCTTTTCGTATTCGTAAAACTCTTCGCCCTCGCCGGTGTCATTCATAATCTGCCTTATGGCAATATCCGTAAGCCAGCTGTCCCAATCCCAAAGGCAGTTGTGATAGCTTTGGCTTCCCGGCACTATAAACGGATGCTTTATGATTCCCTCCGGCTTTCTCGTCATGTTCATATAGTTTTTGTATGCATATTCCCTAATAAGCTTTTTTTCTTTTTCAAGCGACATTTTCTCACCCTCCGTTAAACTTTTATTTCGTCATCGATTTTCACATTTTCAAGGTTCGCTGTGGAAAATCCGAATTTTCCGCCGTCCGCCCTGTCGAATACCTTAACATTTTCAATTATACTGTCGGAAAGTCCGCCTCCCACCGCAAGCGCGCATTTTGCCCTTGTAACAACGTTTCTGATAGTTATGTTGTAGGTTTCGTCCGGTGTATTCTGCCTGTCCCCGTAATTATAATCATCGCCTATCATCACACCGTGCCCTATGCCGACAGTGTTTGTTTCGTTGCGATAGCGCTCCTCATACGAAGCGTCATAAACGCCGTCAATCAAAATATTGTAAAGCTTGGTTCCGCCCTGGTTTAAAAGCCTTACATTGGAGCAAAGCGTTTTCGTCATAATGTTTCTTATTATGACATTATGTATATCTCCGTCCTCTTCGTCCTCCACGCCGTACATTTTCTCCACACCTCTTTTAAGTGCAGTGAGGGCAACGGAATCATCCTCGGTGTAGCCTGTGATGTTTTCTATTATAAAATTACTGCAGCCGCGTCTTAAATCAATTCCGTCGGCGTTTTTTATGTGTATGGCGCGGTATTCGATATGGTTATCGCCGACGGGTGCCTGCTCACGGCTTGTGCCGTCCTCCCAATCCCATGTAAAATCCGCCGCGAAATCAATATTCCCGATGTATCCGTTTCTGCAGTAAACAAAGCAAAGTGCCCACCAGCGCTGCTTTTCTATTTTAATGTTTTTAATTTTTATTCCGTCCACATTGGAGAATAAAAGCATATTGTTGAAGCTGATGTGCGGATACCCCTGTTTTGAGCTTGTCGCTTCCGAAAGGCCGTTATAATTCCCGCCCGAAAGCGTGGCATTGCCCATTCCTTCTATTGAAATATTTTTTTGGCGGCCGCTTTTTTTGCGCCCTTCTTCCTTTCTGAGATTTTCGTTTATAAACATGTTTTCATAAACACCGTCCGCCATAACCATATATGCGTTATCAATCACAATCGATATATCCGAGGGAAGCTCAATCGCCTTGTCTATTACCCATTTGTTTTCGCGGGTCAACGCATTGTAGGGCGGAATAACCACCTTGTTCAAGCCCGACTTTTTCGCTTCATCCACCGCTTTTTGTATTCTTTCGGAATCCGTTCCCGAAAATTCGTTGGGCTCTTTATAATAATTCATAAAACCTTTACCCCCTTTTTGTTTTACCGTACAATTCCCGCCGTTAGGCAAATTTTGCTGAATTCATCTATGATGAATTCATTTTATGATTTTGTCAAGTTA
>CAZRUB010000017.1:0-14113 GCA_964603185.1 uncultured Ruminococcus sp. | reverse complement strand
TATATAATAATTTTTTTCCTCTTTTTCAAGCGATACACCTCCCTTTATTTAATATACCACGGATATAAGCATAAGTCCCTCGGGCGGTGCTGTCATGCCCGCTTTTTTCCTGTCGCACGAGGCTATTATATCCTTCATATCATCCGCTCTTATTTTTCCGACCCCCGCATAAACCAGGGTTCCGGTTATAATCCTCACCATATTGTATAAAAATCCGTTTGCGGTTATTTTGATTTTCACAATTCCGTTTTCTTCGCTTACCGATATTTCTTTAACCGTGCGAACGGAGGTTTTTGTTTGCGCTCCGACAGAGCAAAATGCCGAAAAATCGTGTGTTCCCTTTATAAACAGTGCCGCCCTCTTCATCGCGCCGATATCCAGCGTCCTGTGATAATGCCACGAATAGCGCGAGGTAAACGGGTCGGAAACCGCGTTTGTGTTGATTGTGTATTCGTAGGTTTTTTCCTTGGCCGAAAACGTTGCATGAAAATCATCGCTTACGGCCTCCGCCTTACAGACCCTGATGCTTTCGGGTAAATACGCGTTAATCGCAAGCGGAAGCTTTTCGTGAGGAATTTTTGTTTCCGAATTAAAATTTGCGGCATAGCACGATGCGTGAACGCCCGCATCCGTTCTGCTGGAGCCCGTAAGGCGAATTTTCTCTCCCGTTACGGCGTATAAAGCTTTTTCAAGCTCCTCCTGAATGCTTATTCCGTTTTTCTGAATTTGATAACCGTGAAAATCGGTACCGTCATATTTAAGCCAAATTCTTATATTCGCCATAAAAACACCTTAAAATATAATTTCCGCCGACACCGTCAATGCGGTCAATACCAAGAATGAGAAAAGCGCCAAAACATCCGCCCTGCCGAAGGCAAGACGCTTTAAGCTCGTCCGTCCCTCTCCGCCCCTGTAGCAGCGCGCCTCCATTGCAACGGCAAGCTCATCCGCACGTCTGAAGGCTCCCACAAAAAGCGGAATCAAAATAGGTATCATGGCCTTTGCCCTTTTCACAACGCTTCCCGTTTCAAAATCCGCCCCGCGTGCCGACTGCGCCATTTTGATTTTGTCCGCTTCCTCCGCAAACGTGGGAATGAACCTCAGCGCGATGCTTATCATCATCGCAATTTCATTTGCGGGAACACCTATCTTGGAGAACGGCCTTAAAAGTGCTTCGATTCCGTTCGTCAGCACAACCGGCGATGTTGTAAAGGTTAGCGCGGAGGCCGATGTGAAAAGCACCGTAAGCCTTATCACCATAAACACGGCAAGCGACAGCCCCGTATCCGTTATGCTCCACCCCAGATAAGGAATTTCGTACAAAACCTCACCCTTTGTGAGGAAAAGATTTAATACGGCGGTGAACATGATTATGAAAAGCAACGGCTTCATTCCCTTAAAATAATATTTTGCGGGAACACCGGAGAGCGCAATAATCAATGCCGTGAATATTGCCTCTGTCAAAAGTCCGACAGGGCTTTTAACCAGAAAAATCATAATCATAAAGCCCAAGGTAAACAAAATTTTGGTTCTCGGATCCATTTTATGTATCACGGAATTCCCGGGAAAAAACTGTCCTATTGTGATATCGCTCATCTTTTTTCACCTCCGAGGACGGATATTATTTCATCTGCCGCGTCGGAAAGCCTTATAACATCGTCGCTTACGGGAAGCCCTCTTTTTTTAAGCTCCGACATAATATGCGTCACCTCCGGGACGGAAAGCCCGTTTTCTTTAAGCTCTTCACCGCGGCGAAAAATTTCGGATACGGAACCGTAGCACACCGCTTTTCCTTCCGACAACAACACCGCTTTCTCACAAAGCTCCGCCACGTCCTCCATACTGTGCGAAACCAATATAACCGTTATTCCGTATTCGGAGTGCATTCTTTTTATCTGCCCGATTATCTCTCGCCGACCGAGCGGATCAAGTCCCGCCGCCGGCTCATCCAAAATCAAAATCCTCGGATTCATGGAAAGAATGCCCGCTATGGCAACCCTTCTTTTCTGGCCTCCGGAAAGTTCAAACGGCGACTTATTGAAAATATCATTAGGCAAATCGGTTATTTTTGCCGCCCTCTTAACACGGCTATCGATTTCATCCCGCGACAACCCCATATTCCTCGGACCGTATGCTATATCGTCGTAAACCGTTTCCTCAAAAAGCTGATATTCCGGATACTGGAAAACTATTCCCACCTTGCCCGAAAGCTTTTTCGGCGCCGCCTTCAACCTTGTGATGTCCTCCCCGTCTATCCAAACCTCACCTTCGGTGGGCTTTACCACGCCGCTCATAATGTTCACCAGGGTGCTTTTTCCGCTCCCGGTATGCCCGATTATTCCGACAAATTCACCCTCTCCCACGGTAAGGCTGACATCGGAAAGCGCCGCCGTTTCGTAGGGCGACCCCTTTGAATATACGTATGAAACATTTTTAAGCTCAATCATTTTTATGCCTCTTTTCCCAGCATTCCGTGATGTATGAAATGCATTTTTCGCTGTTTTCGGCATAGCTCGGAACATCAAGTCCCCTTTCGCGAAGCATCTGCAAAAGCTCTGTCGCGGCGGGCGGACAAAGCTCCAGCCTTTTTAACTCACATCCGTCGGAAAAAAGCTTTTCGGGAACGCCGTCAAACGCTTTTTCGCCCTTGTTCAGCACGATGAGTCTGTCCGCAAGCGCGGCCTCCTCCATAAAATGCGTTATCATAATAACGGTTATCCCCTTTTCCCTGTTCAAGCGAATAACGGTATCCATTACCTCTCGTCGACCGGAAGGGTCAAGCATCGCGGTTGCCTCGTCCAAAATGATATACTCCGGCTGCATGGCGATTATCCCCGCAATGGCAACACGCTGCTTTTGCCCGCCCGATAAAAGACGCGGAGCCTTCTCCCGCTCCTTATACATTCCTACCGCCTTTAAGGCTTCATCAACCCTTTTTCTTATTTCCTCGCGCGGAACGCCCAAATTTTCCGGTGCAAAAGCAACGTCGTCCTCGATAACCGAGGATACCATCTGATTGTCCGGGTTTTGAAAAACCATGCCCGCCTTTTGCCTTACCGCATAAATGTTTTTTTCGTCCGCTGTATCAAGCCCGTCAACGATAACGGAGCCCTCCTCCGGCAGAAGAATGGCGTTTATATGCTTGGCAAGCGTGCTTTTTCCGCTTCCGTTGTGTCCCAAAACGGCAACAAGCTCGCCTTTATTGATTTGAAGGCTGACATTTTTAAGCACCGTGTGCTTTTTCCCGTCCGCCGCATATGAATATGTAAGATTCTTTATATCAATCATTTTTTTGCTCCGTAATTTTTATTATCTATATATTATAACATTATTTTGCCGTCTTTGCAATAGATAGAAGGCAAAAAAATAAGCGGCTTTAAAAGCCGCTTATTTCGACAATCAGAATTCCAGAAGAATAACACTGTTCATGCCCATTTCAAAATTGATTTCGCCGTCTGTAGAGTCAAGCGTTTTTTCGTCCGCAAGCTCCATATCGCGGTTTTCATCCAAGACATAAAGCTTCATTTTTTTGCTTTCCGACACAAGATTTGAAATTAAAAGCTTTAAGCTTATGCTTTCTCCGCCTTCATCCTTATAGTAAGAAAGCATAATCGCGGATTTTTCGCCGTTTTTCGCCGCAACCGCATAAACTCCGTCAATTCCCGTGTCAACCCTTACGCATTCTCCCAGCTTGTAAAGCGAATTAAACATCAAAAGCGTATAATAGCCCTTTAATCTGTCCGAAACTATATCCGTGGAGAAAAGGCCGTTCATTCCGCAGGGGCGTGCATCGTAATACATAAGCATATCCAACGGAGCATACTGACACGCCAGCATGCACGAGGCGATAAACGCCGCACCCTTCATATTTTTCTCCGTGCGGAGCGAATAAATCCAATCCTCTCCCGCCCAGCCTTTAACGTAGTTCCACTCATCCAATATGCTTTCGGTTTTTTCGAATCCGTGCTTATCGAAAAGCTCACGGAAGCGATAGCAATCCCTTACCATTTTATCGGGATTTTCCGTGTATTTGTGCCACGAGCAAAAATCAAGCTCCAAGCCCCGCTCCGCAACGGCGGTCAAAAGCTTCGAAACCAAAGCCTCGTTATAGCCCACGAAAGCGGGGCCGCCGATTTTTAAATGCGGGAAGCATTTTTTAAGATGCTCCAGCGCCGTTAAAAACATATCCACAAATTCATCGAAGGTGCCCTGCCAGTTAAGCTTTCCTCCGTCGGCACTTGTGCACTCCGGCTCGTTCCAAATTTCCCAGTATTCGATATCGTAATGAAAGCCGTCCGCCCAGCCCTCGATGTAATGCCTTATGATATGCTCGCAGATACGCGCCCATTTATGAAAATCCTTCGGCACATTGGTTCCGTATTTTTTTACGCCGTGCTCAATCTTGGAGCCGAGCCTGTAGAACGTTTTTGCGCCCGACTCGGCTATAACGCGAAGATATTCGTCCGTACACGGAAAATCGTACGAAGCGGGATCGTTCTCATCCGCGTCGAAATTCGGGAAAATCGCATGAACGTCAACGGTATGCTCGCCGCCGTAGGTCGCACAAAACGACGCATCGTGATTTCTGACGTAAGGAATGCCCGCATCGATAAACCACTGCATATTGGTTATTTGCTGATCCGCCGAACGCTTTTTAACGGGGCCGTTATTTACGGCGTGCATCGGCTTTATTCTTCCGTCCGCATTATTAAAATCAATGTTTATATTATACATCCTCGCCACTCCCTTCCAGCATATAATACCACAATCTCAAATAAAGTCAACCCCGTTTTCAACGAAAATTTTTCGTAAAAAGCGGGGCATTCGGCTTATTCGTATTTTTCGCGTTTTTTATAGGCTGTGTGCAGAAGCTTTTCCGCTTTTTCCGAGCACGGCGCTCCCAAAAATTCGTCGTAAATAAGCTTTACGCTCGGATTCTCGTGTGCCGTTCTTACCTCGGATTTTTCATCCTCGGAATAAAGCGCCTTCGCACGCAGGAGCTTTATATCGTGATTCATAAGGTATTTCGCACTCTTTATCGGCTGACCTCCGCCCGTAACGCATCCGCCGGGGCATGCCATAATCTCAATAAAATCAAAAAACTCATTTCCCTTTTTTACCTCGTCAAGAATATATGCGGCGTTTTTCGTTCCGTGAACAACGCAGGCTCTGACCTCGCGCTCGCCGATTTTCACCGTGGCGCGTTTTACTCCTTCGGTTCCGCGTACCGCTGTAAACTCAATATCAGAAAGTTCTTCGCCCGAAAGAGAGCACAAGGTTCTCAATGCCGCCTCTGTAACTCCGCCCGTGGCGCCGAAAATCACTCCCGCTCCCGAGGCGTCGCCGAAGGGTGCGTCAAAGCTCCCGTCGGGAAGGTCGGAAAAGCTTATTCCCGCGGATTTTATCATTCTCGCAAGCTCTCTTGTCGTTATGGATACGTCCACATCACGTCCCGTAAGCGATGCATTCATTTCCTCGCGTGACACCTCAAACTTTTTGGATGTGCACGGCATAACCGCCGCAACGAAAATTTTGTCGGGATCCAAATTATTTTTTTCCGCATAATAGGTTTTTATGATTGTGCCGAACATTTCCATGGGCGACTTCGCCGTGGAAAGATTGTCGATAAATTCGGGATAGTATGTTTCGCAGTATTTCACCCATCCCGGACTGCACGAGGTTATGAGCGGAAGCTTCTTTTTGTCCTCCAAGCGATGCATAAGCTCCGTTCCCTCTTCCATTATCGTAAGGTCCGCGCCGGTATCCGTATCGAACACCTTATCCGCGCCGAGAAGGCGGATTGCGGAAATCATTTTTCCCGTTTGAGCGACGCCCTCCTCCATGCCGAACTCCTCGCCGATTGCGGCGCGAACGGCGGGCGCCGTCTGGAACACAACATGAATATCGGGATTTTCAAGCGCTTCCCAAAGCTTCGCGGTATCATCCTTTTCGTAAAGCGCACCCGTGGGGCAGGCGGTTATACACTGTCCGCAGTAAATGCACGGGGTTTTAACAATCGGAAGGTCAAACGCCCCTCCTATATTTGTATTAAACCCTCTTTCCTTGGGCTGAATTACGCTTATTCCCTGGTTGTCGCACGCCGCGACACAGCGTCTGCAAAGCACACACTTGTTGTTATCTCTCACATAAGAAGGCGAGCTTGTGTCAAGTGCATATTTTTCGCTTTCCTCCGCGCTTCCGAATCTCACCTTATCGATTCCGAGCTCCTCCGAAAGCTTTTTAAGCTCGCAGCTTCCGCTTCGAACGCAGGTAAGGCATTCTCTTTTGTGGTTCGAAAGTATAAGCTCCAACGTATCCTTTCTCGCTCTGCGAACCTTCGGGGAATTCGTCAACACCTCAAGTCCTTCGGATACCGGATAAACGCACGCCGCCTGAAGCGCCCTCGCTCCCTTTATCTCGACAACACACATCCTGCATGCTCCGATTTGGTTAATGTCTTTAAGATAGCATAGCGTGGGAATACGGATATTCGCCATTGTCGCCGCTTCAAGAACGGTAATTTCCGAAGGAACCGAAAGCTCCTGTCCATTGATTTTTATATTGACCGTTTTACCCATATTTCCACCCCTCACTTCTTTACGATTGCATCGAATCTGCACGTTTCGATACACATTCCGCACTTCACGCATTTAGCCTTATCGATTGTGAACGGCTTTTTGATTTCTCCCGAAATCGCATCAACCGGACATTTTCTCGCGCAGGCCGAGCAGCCCTTGCATTTATCGGGATCAATCGAATACGATACAAGCTTTTTGCATACGCCCGCCGGGCAAGTTTTATCGCGCACATGCGCAATATATTCGTCCTTAAAATATTTAAGCGTGCTCAAAACAGGATTCGGTGCGGTTTGCCCAAGCCCGCAAAACGCGCTTGTTTTTATCGTTTCGGCAAGCTCCGACAATGTATCGATATCCTCCATGGTGCCGTTACCCTCTGTGATTTTTTCAAGTATTTCAAGCATTCTTTTCGTTCCGATTCGGCACGGTGCACATTTTCCGCACGATTCATCAACCGTAAATTCAAGGAAAAACTTTGCAATATCCACCATGCAGGTATCTTCATCCATGACAATAAGCCCTCCGGAGCCCATCATGGAGCCGATGGAAATCAGATTATCGTAATCTATGGGAATATCCAAATGCTCCGCCGGAATGCACCCGCCGGAAGGACCTCCCGTTTGCGCCGCCTTAAACTTTTTGCCGTTCGGAATCCCTCCGCCTATTTTATAAATCACCTCGCGAAGCGTTGTTCCCATCGGTATTTCCACAAGCCCGGTGTTTTTTATTTTTCCTCCGAGCGCGAAAACCTTTGTTCCCTTGCTCTTTTCCGTTCCCATGGAAGCGAACCAATCGGCGCCTTTTAATATAATTTGCGTAATATTGGCATATGTTTCGACATTGTTAAGAAGCGTCGGCTTGTCAAAAAGACCCTTAACGGCCGGGAACGGCGGTCTGCATTTAGGCTCCCCCCTGTGACCCTCGATAGAGCGCATAAGCGCGGTTTCTTCACCGCAGACAAACGCTCCGGCACCGAGTCTGATTTCAAGCTTAAACGAAAAGCCCGTTCCGAGGATGTTTTCACCCAAAAGCCCGTACTCCTCCGCCTGCCTTATCGCAATGGTAAGCCTCTCCACCGCAATGGGATATTCGGCTCTTACGTATATGTAGCCCTGATTTGCGCCCACCGCATAAGCCGCAATCGTCATAGCTTCAATTATGCAATGCGGATCACCCTCAAGCACGCTTCTGTCCATAAACGCTCCCGGGTCGCCCTCGTCCGCGTTGCAGGCAACAATCTTTTCATTGCCCTCGGCCGAAGCGGTAAAAAGCCACTTTTTCCCCGTCGGGAAGCCCGCACCCCCTCTGCCTCGAAGGCCGGAGGCCAGAACAGTATCTATAACCTCGGCGGGCTTCATTTCAAAAAGAACCTTGCATAACGCCTTGTATCCGTCCGACGCAATATATTCATCGATATTTTCCGGATCGATTACGCCGCAATTCCTAAGCGCAACACGCATCTGACTTTTATAGAAATCAACCTCACCGAATTTTTTCACGGTATCGTTTTCAACCGTTTCGGAATACAAAAGTCTTTTCACCGGGCTTCCGCCGACAAGGTGCTCTCTTACGATTTCCTCTATATCCTCGGAATTGACCCTGCTGTAAAATGCCCCTCCCGGATATACAACCATAATCGGGCCAAGCTCGCAAAGTCCGAAGCAGCCTGTTTTTATAACCTTTATTTCCTTATCGATACCGAATTTTTCCAGTTGCTTTTTAATTTCATCGATTATAGCCTTACTGCCGGAGGAGGTGCATCCGGTTCCGCCGCAGCAAAGCACGTACCCGCGGATTTTGCTTTCCGAATCCAAAGCGCATTCTGTTTCTCTTCTCATTTCAACGGAAGAAAAATACTTTTTATAAATTTCTTCTATCTCTTTAACACTCTTCATATCAAAAAGCTCCTTTCTCAGCGGTATTTCGAAATAATGTCCGGAACATCATCCGCGGTTAAGCGTCCGTACACATCATCGTTAATCGTCATAACCGGTGCAAGCCCGCATGCTCCGATACATCTTGTGGCTTCTATGGAAAATTTTCTGTCGGGTGTGCACTCACCGACCTTTATTCCCAATATTTCTTCGGCTTTCGCAATAATATCCCCGGAGCCTTTAACATAGCACGCCGTGCCCAGACAGACCGCAAGAGCATTGCTTCCTTTCGGATTCAAGGCAAATCTTGCGTAAAACGTCACTATTCCGTATATTTCGGCAAGCGACATTCCGAGCCCGTCCGCAATCATTTTCTGAACCTCTATGGGAAGATATCCGTAAATTTCCTGCGCTTCGTGCAGAACGGGTATTGCCGCCCCCGCCTGTCCCTTGTGCTTCGCAATAATCGCCCGAAGCTTATCCTCCTGCTCCCTTGTGCCGTTAAATTCCACATTGTTCGCCATCAAACACCCTCCTCGTATATACAATAAACTACCGAATATTTTATCACATTATTCCTTTTTTTGCAACATATTTTTCCATAAAACAGGCAATAATACAAAAACCCCATTTTTCAAAACCGTGCTTTTTGCCGAAATCACGGATAAATATTGATTTATGCTCATCGCTATGGTATAATACACATACGGTGCGGTGTCTTGCGTTGCAAGCCTTGACGGCTTCGTAAATAACTGTAAAGAGGTATATTAATCGATGAAAAACAAAAAATTATCTGTAATTTCGGCATTGGTTTGTGCATTGCTTTCATTCGGTTCTCTGTCGGCTCAGGCTGTCGAATACACGCCCGATGTTGTAGTGAGTCTTCAAATAAACAACCCCATAATGGAGGTAAACGGTGTCAAAGCGGAGATAGATGCGGGGCGCGGAACAAAACCCGTTGTCATTCAAGACAGAACGGTGGTACCGATCAGGGCGATTACGGAGGCTTTCGGCGGTACCGTAGGTTGGGAGGATGAAAATCATGCCGTAACGCTGTCAATGGAAGATGACATTATCAAGCTTTTCATAAACAGTAATACCGCCTACTTAAACGGCGAAGCGCATACACTCGATGTCGCACCGGTTGTGATTAACGACAGAACAATGCTCCCGATAAGATTTATTGCGGAGGGCTTTAATTTAGGTGTTGCATGGGAAGGAAATACACAAACAGTATCAATTATAAGAAACCTCTTTGACGAGGAGGAATATCAATATTTAATGCGTACGGTTCCGACGTATTCGGGCAGTCCTTATGCGGAAGTAAACGATAATGTACCTTTATTCAAGGAATATGAAAAAATAACCGGTTCATTTGAATATTACAGTAAGCTTGATGAGCTCGGCAGATGTGATGTTGCAATGGCTTCCGTCGCAAAGGATATAATGCCGACCGGGGACAGAGAAGATATAAGCGAAATAACTCCGACGGGGTGGATAAACAAAAAATACGACTCTGTTTCAGGCGGATATTTATACAACAGGTGTCATTTGATAGGTTATCAGCTGACAGGCGAAAACGCCAACGAGAGAAATCTTATAACCGGTACCAAATATTTGAATATCGACGGTATGCTGCCTTTTGAAAATCAGGTAGACAACTACATAGAGCAAACAAACAACCACGTAATGTATCGTGTAACACCCGTATTTACCGCCGATAATCTCGTTGCGGACGGTGTTTTGCTGGAGGCTTATTCGGTGGAAGATAACGGCGCGGGATTATCGTTTTGTGTATATTGTTATAATATACAACCCAATATAGTAATCGACTATGCAACAGGTAACAGCTATCAGTCGGGAACATACACTAAAGCTCCCTCAAACACACAGGCTTCGACAACGCCCGAAGCAATCGGTTCAAAGGTATATCGCACTCCGTCCGGCAAAAGATATCATTTCGACTCGGAATGCGGCGGTAAGAACAGCTTTGAAACCACCTTCGAAGAAGCAGCTTCCGCAGGTTTAACACCTTGCGCTAAGTGCGCTCGATAAACGAGCGGAATTTAAAAAAATAACCTTGAGGCACAATATCTCAAGGTTATTTTTTAATGCTCTTATTAAGTCCTTCGGGCCGCATCTTATCTGTCGACCAATTGCTCAAGCACGGTCACAAAGCGGAGCATATCATTTTCAATCAGCTTGATTTAAATTCAGCGTTTTGAACACAACCCTCGCATCCCGAAGAGGCGTTAACCGCGGCCTGGGAAAATCGTCCTTAGCCGTCGGATATACGAGAGCTCCTATTTTTTTGCCTTCAAACCCGCTGTCCGTTACATATCCTCTGATTTGCTCGATGTGCCCTGTGCGACAGCGTTTGATTGTACTGTCATAATAGCCTCCGACCAGCGCTTCGGCGTAATACTTTGCATCCAAAATCAACTGCTTATTTGTTTTTCTGTTTTCGATATCGTTATCGAAAACAGAAAATCAACTGCTTATTTGTTTTTCTGTTTTCGATAACGATATCGGTTCTTCTGTCGGCGGGATTATTCACAACGTCAACAAGATCTCCGAAGCGTTCATCCGCTTTATCCTCCAGCACCCATTTGATTTTAGGAGCATGCACCCTATACACGGATTTATCTAAATTTATCGCATAAAAATTCAGTATAAAAAGCTCATACACCCTTTGCAGCTGCTCCTCCCGAAAGAAATCCTTAAAGGTACGCTCTCCGTTTTCTTCATTAACCATCGTGCCCTTGTATATCATAACACATATATTTATGAGCATTTTATAATATTGATTGTTTCTGTTAAAGCTCAGTCCGGATATGACAATATCGGTCGGTTCAAGAGAATCGATATCGTTAAAATCAAGAAAAAGGGCTCGAAGCTCTTTTTTCAGTCCGTTATCCACATTGTTATTTTTCAGCATGCCGAGAATGGTGTATTTAACAATTTGATTGAACGGATTGTTTTTCGAAAATTCATCAAACGTGCACACACATTTCATTTCGTGCTTTAATCTCAGGCTGACGGTTTCGTTTATATTGATTTTACCGCGAACCGTATCGAGCGGCTCCTCCTGCTCGATATACGACCTGTTAAAGCCGCCCTTGATAATTTTGCGCACACCGAAAATCAACAGTCGGGATAACAGATTATAAACATTGTCAAACGCTTCTTCTTGCAGCTTAACGGTGTCCTTAATCGACAAAACGTTCCAGGCATAGCAAAGCATAAAGAACAAATTCTTTACGGGAATGGGACTTTTCGGCGTACTCATTTGATTTTCTCCGTCCATTCGGCAGCCTTATCTTTTTCGTCAAACCAATATTCCTCAAGCATGGGTTGAATTTCAAATTTAATTATATTCTCGTACCATTTGGTCTCGTCGCAATTCGGTTCGGTGCAAAAGTAGCTGTGACCGATTCTGAAGCCCGAGCCCAATCCGCTGTTCTTTTCATCGGCTATATATGTGTTCAGCGCGGCGAAGTTGTCGTTGATTTTCTTTACCATCGGCTCGGTGACACCGTTTGCTCTTAACAGATTTTTGAAATTTTCCTTGCCGAACGCAGGTTCAACCTCATAAAAGCCGAATCGACGGCGGAGCGCATAATCCATTATCGCAAGACTCCTGTCCGCAGTATTCATCATCCCTATGATATAAACGTTTTCCGGAACCGTAAACAACATATTTTTATACGCAAGCCTTGATTTTTCAACGCCGCGCTTATCATTTTCAATAAGCATCATAAGCTCGCCGAAGATTTTACTTACATTTCCCCGGTTAATTTCATCGATTATAAAATAATGAGCTCCGCCGTTTCTTGCGGCTTTTCGGCAAAACTCGAAGAATACACCGTTCACAAGCTTAAAGCCCTCACCGTAGGGCTTGTATCCCATGACAAAATCCTCGTAGCTATAATTTTGATGAAACTGCACGAGCTTTACACGCGATGAATCGGTCTGCCCCATCAATGAATAAGCAAATCGCTTGGCAAGATATGTTTTGCCCACACCCGGTGATCCTTGAAGAATGACATTTTTCTTATATGTAAGAATTTCTTTCAGGGTTTCGTATTCGTCCTCATCCATAAAAACATCCCTAAGAAACTCCTTTTTACCGTATTCCTTCACAGGCTCTTCAAGCTCAGGTATATCTTCTTCGGCAAGCCTCGCAAGCTCATGCTCGGACGCAAAGCCGAGCCCGAAGTCCTTATGTTCTATTGTTGTGTACAGCTTAACGGCTTTTTGAAGCTCTCGGTCAAACGATTGGTCTATCCCCGCCGTTTTAACAATGTCGGCCGCTTTATATTTTTCGGTTATTATTTTACCGTATAAAATGCCGAAATTATAAATTGCGGCAACCTTTTTACTTTCTTTTTCGCCTTTATCGCACATAGCCTTCAATATTTGCCCCAATTCCTCCAAGGAAAGCTCATCGGTGCGGTTTCCCGCATTCGGCTCCTCCTCCGAATTCGACAAATCGGCATATTGCTCTTCGCAAATCGAATAATCCTGTTTCCCGCTGTTGAAGGTGAAATCCAACAGCTGCTTCTTTATGTAGCCGTCTTCGGCGTTTACGTAATGCAACGCCTGCCTCAGAGAGCCGGTTCCGTACCATTCCTTCGTAGGCACCACGCGCTTCCAGTCGACCTTTATGTTTTGACCGTCATTTAAGTTTTCCGTAATAACGCCTACCGCTTTTATCCCCATGACCCCGACGGTCTTATTCTTGTTGTCAAACGGTAAATTCTTCCTTTTGGTATATGCCGCTTTTAACGCGATTCTGTCTCCGGGCTTCATTGATTTAACCTCATCAATGAACCTGTCCTCCCAACCGTTTTTCCAACGGCCTTCTTCAATGTATACTTCGGAAAAGTCCGTCCAATTCCCGTTTTCGTTGTATCCGCAGGCCCCGACATACCATGCGTATGATATATCCCCGGCCTCATGCCGCGGAGCTTCGATATTCAACAGCTCCCGTATTTCCTCAAGCTTGTCACCGATTACATTGTTGCTCATAACTATACCTCCAAAAGCCTTATAAGCTCAGCTCGACATTCTTCCTTTAAGACGAAATATCCATCCTTCTTGGTTACGATATCCGCTTGCAGCAGTAATCCGGAAAAATACGCATATGATGTTAAAAACGACAGTCCCTCCTTGCGTTTATCGCTGTTTGTTTTTTCGCGCAGCTTAATGTCGTTTCTGACATTAACTTTTATATCGAATTCCAAATTCCCGGCTCTGTACTCAAGTATATTCCGTTCCGCATTCTTCAAGGCCGTTGCCGCATCGGCTGCTTTCCGCTCATATAAGTAGTAAGCAAACTCCGTTTTGTTGATTTTGTCGTATTTTTTTATGAATGCCATAAATTCCCTAAAGGGATTAACGTAATTAAGCTCCTTGTTTTTAAGGATTTCCGAAAGAGCCATTCTGATTATTTCCGAAGCAACCGCATCCAATTTTTGTGATGCCGCTCGCTTTTGTTCGTCCGTATATTGCTCGCTCTCGCTCAATATTCGTTTTGCATCCAGGGCTGTAACATATGCCTGTCCCGTTTTCGTAAAAAAGCTCCTCGTCGCAAGAGGGTCGCGATTTTCGTACCGAATCAAGCCTCCGTTTTTCAAAAGAGGATAAATATTTCGCGAG
>CAZRUB010000016.1:0-14603 GCA_964603185.1 uncultured Ruminococcus sp. | reverse complement strand
TCGACGCGGAAAACGCCGTTTTCACCGTTCGCGGCTACGGCCACGGAGTCGGGATGAGCCAGCACGGCGCCAATCTTCTTGCCGAGAGCGGTGCGGATTACAAAGAAATATTAAGCACGTATTACACCGGGGTTACGTTATCTCGCATTAAATAGACAGATGTAAATACATCTATATTATCTGTCGCACTTGTAAACCACCTTGTACAGTGCGCTCCTTATTCTTTCGAATTCCTCGGCGGTTATTTCACCCTGCGTTGTCATTATGCTTAAGGGAACCTCCTTTTTCCCTTTTCCCATAGCCGGTTGAACATAGGGATATTCATTAATAAAAAAGCCGTTTCTTTGATAAAATTTTATTCGCCTTTTTGCCATATCGGTATCGGGCAATTCAACCTCAAGGCAAACACGCTTTCCGCATTCGGCCACAATTTTCTTAAGCATATTGCTGCCCGTGCCGCAGTTTCTGTACTCGGGTCTGACCGCAAAGTGCTCAATATATAAAAAATCGTTAAAATCCCACGCACAAATGACCGCCTTTAGCTTCCCGTTATCGGCGGTTTCGGAATATACGGTGTACATGGGATCGTCCAAAAGCTTTTCCTGCCCCGTCCTTTCCCTGTATTCATCTGTCGGAAAGCTCAATTCCATTAACTCATAAAGCTGTTCGAATTCGCACTTTTTCAATATTTCGATCATATACTCACCATCCATTCGTGTGCAAGATAGGTCCACGTCGCATTTGCTTTATTGTTCCAGCCATTGTTTCCCGCTTCTGTGATTTCATTGCCGAGCGCCATACCGTGGGGAGCACTTTTGTAAATGTGAAGCTCAAAGCTCATTTTCTTATCGGCATAAGCCTTGGCAAGCGAAAGAGCATTAAACACCGGTACGGCGTTATCGTCCGACGTATGCACAATGAAGGCCGGGGCCGAGCGCTCGTCCACAAACCGCTCAAGCGACCATTTCTCCCTGTCCTTTGAAGAAAGCTCACTTTTTCCCATAATGTTTTTGAAGCTGTCAATATGCGTCGGGACAAGCGCCGAAACAACCGGATAAACGGGAACAATTCCGCAAGGCTTGTTATAGCCGTACTCCATAGGCACCTCGTCATATATCTCCTTCATATGCCAGAGTGTTCCGAGCGCCGTGCAGAGGTGTCCGCCGGCCGAAAAACCGGTCGCAAATACTCTTTCTTGTTTTATCCCGTACTTATCGGCGTTATCCTTTATATATTTCATGGCCTTGGACGCCTCAATCAACGGGCGGGGAAACACCGCCTTCGCCCCCACGGAATAGTGAAGCACAAACGCCGCCATTCCCTTTGCAACAAAATCAAGGGCAACAGGCTCCCCTTCACGGTCGGAGCAAACCTGACCGTAGCCTCCGCCCGGGATAACCAAAATCGCATCGCGCGTAAAGCACCTTATTTTATCCGGAGCATAAACCTCCAAATATATATTTTCGTCCTTTTCGTCAAGTGCTATTTTTTCATAAATCATTTTCGCATCTCCAATATCCGCAAATTTTAATTCAGTATAGCATAACAAAAATTCAATGTCAATATTGCATTTTCCCGAAAAAAGTGCTATACTACCGTTATAATGAATTTGGGGAAGTGTTTTTTTGATATATCTCGATAACAGTGCCACAACCAAGCCCTGTGCGGAGGCTTTGGCGGCGGTGACCGACGCTATGACAACCTGCTTCGGCAACCCTTCCTCACGCTACAGCTTGGGGCTTGAAGCCGAAAGGCTTTTAAGCTCTTCGCGTGAGGCCGTCGCTTCTTCACTGCACGCCGAGGCCAAAAACATAATTTTCACCTCCGGCGGAACGGAAAGCGACAATTTGGCGATTCTGGGCGGAACCAACATACCGGCGGGAAATCATGCCGCCACCACGGCCATCGAACCCCCGGCCGTTTTAAACGCTTTTGCCGAGCTTGAAAAGCAAGGCTTCAACGTAACCTATGTAAAGCCCGAAAAAAACGGCGTCGTCACGTGCGAGGCGGTCTTGAATGCCGTAAATAACAAGACCTCATTTGTAAGTGTTATGCACGTCAACAACGAAACCGGGGCATTAATGCCCGTCGAAAGGCTTTCGGCAATGATAAAAAGGAAGGCTCCCCGCGCGCTTTTTCACACGGACGCCGTTCAATCATACGGAAAGCTTCCGTTGTTCCCGAAAAAATGGGGAGTCGATTTCCTTTCGGTAAGCAGTCACAAGGTGCACGGTCCCAAGGGTGTCGGCGCACTTTACAGGTCGGACAAGGCGACCCTGCATCCCATTTTATTCGGAGGAGGACAGGAGGGCAATCTGCGCTCCGGAACCGAAAACATGCCGGGTATTGCCGGCTTTGCCGCCGCCGCGCGGCTTATTGACCCAAGCCGACACTATGAACGCATGGCAAATTTGAAAAAGAGCTTTGCCGAAAAGCTTTTATCTCTCCCCGATGTGGAGTTAAACGGCTCGCTCGAATGTTCGATTCCTTACGTGCTTAACGTTTCATTCGTCGGTATACGTTCGGAAATAATGCTTAACGCCCTTTCGGAGGACGGCGTTTTTGTCAGCGCCGGCTCCGCCTGTGCCAAAGGCACGGGCAAAGCCAATGCGGCGCTTCGCGCCTCCGGCGCACCGCACGCGGACAATGCAATCCGCTTCAGCTTTTCCCGCGATACAACCGAGGAGGAGCTTACACGCGCATACGAAATAATAATAAAAAAATTGGAGTATTTGAAATGAAGGAAATAATTCTTGCAAAAACCGGTGAGCTTATATTAAAAGGCGGAAACCGCCGAAGATTTCAAGACATATTAAAGGGTAATATGTCACGTGCGTTAAAGAGTATAGGCAATTTTAAAATTTATGACCAACAAGCAACGATATATGTCGAACCCGAAAACGAAAGCGATATTGACGAAATGCTTTCGGCCCTGTCCAAGGTTTTCGGCATAGTAAATCTTTCCAAGGCCGGTATTGTCGAAAAGGACATGGAAAAAATCATGAATTTCGCTTCGGTATATCTTGAGGACAGTCTTTCGGGCGTTGCCACCTTTAAGGTTGAATCGCGCAGAGCGGATAAAAAGTTCCCGTATAAATCGCCGGAGATTTCCGCTATGGTCGGCGGCGCACTTTTGGAAAAATTCCGTCACTTAAAAGTTGATGTTATTAATCCCGACATTGTTGTGCGCGTTGAGGTTCGCGATACCGACGCATATGTTTATGCCGGAAAAACCCGAGGTGCGGGCGGTATGCCGACCGGAACGAACGGTCGCGCAATGCTATTGTTATCCGGCGGAATCGACAGTCCGGTTGCCGGGCATATGATAGCGAAGCGCGGCGTTTATATCGAAGCGATACACTTTTTCAGCTATCCTTACACCGGCGAAAAAGCCAAGGAAAAGGTTATTACACTTGCGGACAAGCTCGGCGAATACACAAGCGGCTTGCCCCTTCACATCGTTCCGTTTACCGAAGCTCAGCTTGCCATACGCGATAACTGTCCGCCCGAGCACATGACGCTTATCATGCGCCGTCTTATGATGAGAATCGCAGCAGAGGCGGCAAAAAAGCGTGATTGCAGTGCACTTATAACCGGTGAATCGGTTGGGCAGGTCGCAAGCCAAACGATATGGGCGCTCGGCGTTACCGATTCCGTATCGGATATTCCCGTGTTCCGCCCCTGTATCGGCATGGATAAGGAGGAAATCGTTGTCCGCGCGAGAGAAATCGGCACCTTCGAAACCTCCATTTTGCCGTATGAGGACTGCTGCACCGTATTTACTCCAAAGCATCCGACCACGCACCCCAATATCGATAATATCTTGAAAAGCGAAAGCCACATTCCTTTCGACGAGCTCGTGCAAAAGGCGGTGGAAGGCATTGAAACCATACGCATCAGAAAATATTAAGAGGTGAAAAAAATTGAACGCTGAATTAATTGCGGTCGGAAGCGAGCTTTTAATGGGCCAAATCGCAAATACCGACGCTCAGTATATAACAAGCAGGCTTTCATCATTGGGAATAAACGTGCATTTTCACACCGTTGTCGGTGATAACGCCCAAAGGCTTACCGACGCGCTTAAAATCGCTTTTTCCCGTTCCGAGTGCGTTATACTGACCGGAGGCTTGGGTCCCACCTATGACGATATGACAAAGGAAACAGTCGCCTCGTTTTTTAATCTGCCACTTTATTATGACAAAAAAGCCCTTTCGGACATAACGGAATATTTTAAAAAGCGCGGCCGCGAAATGACCGTGTCCAATAAGAAGCAAGCACTTTTACCGGTCGGCTCAACCGTGCTTTACAATTCTCACGGCACCGCACCCGGCTGCATAATCGAAAAAAACGGAAAAACAGCCGCAATGCTCCCCGGGCCTCCGCGCGAAATGAGTCCGATGTTTGACGAATATCTGTATCCGTATTTTGAAAAAAAGGCCGGTTGCTTCCTTCATTCGGAATATCTTCATCTGTTCGGCATAGGCGAAGCGGAGGCAGAAGCGAAAATCAAGCATCTGACCGAAAGCAAAAATCCCACCGTCGCGCCGTATGTCAACACCGGAGAGGCTGTTCTCCGCATAACGGCAAGTGCCGAAACAAAAAAGAAAGCCGAGCTCATGACCGAAAAAACGAAGCGGGAAATTTATTCGATTCTCGGCGAATGGATATATGCCGAAGGCTTTTCGGAATCTCTCCCATCAAGGGTTCTTTCCCTGCTGAAGGAAAAATCGCTTACATTTGCCGCCGCAGAATCATGCACCGGAGGGATGGTTTCCTCCGCGGTGACAGACCTTTCCGGTGCCTCGGAGGTTTTTCTTTTCGGCGCGGTAACATACGCAAATTCCGCAAAGGAGAATGTGCTGGGCGTCAAAAAAGAAACACTTGAAAGATTCGGTGCGGTTTCCGAGGAAACCGCACTTCAAATGGCACGCGGAGTTCGCGAAAAAGCAGGCAGTGATATAGGTGTTTCCACAACCGGAATAGCCGGTCCCACCGGCGGCAGTGAATCCAAGCCCGTGGGCACTGTTTACATCGCCATATCAACCGCGAATTACGAAAAAGCCGTAAAGCTTTTCATTCCCGGCGACCGCGACAGAGTTCGTAAGGTAACCGTTCTGAATGTTTACGATCTTATAAGGCGAACCATCCTATCTTAAAAATAAATAAAAAAACACTTGACAAAACAAATGTTCGCATTTATAATATAATAAAAAGCGAATATTTGTTCCCGTTGAATTGAATAGTGAAAGGATGTAAATATATGAAAAAAAGCACTTCATCACCCAAAACAACCAAGTCCTCCAACGTTTCGAAGGATGAGGCGTTAAATGCAACCCTTGCTCAAATCGAAAAGGATTACGGCAAAGGTACCATAATGAAGCTCGGTTCAACCAACAATATGGAGGTTGAAGCTCTTTCCACAGGTATATTAAGCCTTGATATCGCACTCGGAATAGGCGGACTTCCCAAGGGCAGAATCGTGGAGGTTTACGGCCCGGAATCCTGCGGTAAAACCACCCTCACCTTGCTTGTTGCCGCAGAATGTCAGCGTAATGACGGTGTTGTTGCCTTCGTGGATGCTGAGCACGCTCTCGACCCCGACTACGCAAAAACACTCGGAGTTGATATTGATGAGCTTTTGGTTTCTCAGCCCGATACCGGTGAGCAAGCCCTTGCCATCGTGGAAGCACTTGTTCGCAGCAGCGCGGTTGATCTTATAGTCGTTGACTCCGTTGCCGCACTTGTTCCCAAAGCCGAAATTGACGGCGAAATGGACGAGCAGCAGGTCGGCCTTCAGGCAAGGCTTATGTCCAAGGCGCTTCGTAAGCTTGCCGGAATAATAAACAAAACAAATACCATTGTTATATTTATCAATCAGCTTCGCGAAAAGGTGGGGGTTATGTTCGGCAATCCCGAAACCACCACCGGCGGTATGGCTCTCAAGTTCTATTCATCCGTCAGACTTGACATAAGAAAGGGCGATGCCATAAAGGAGGGCGGCACCATAATCGGTTCCCGCACAAAGGTTAAGGTTGTAAAAAACAAGGTCGCTCCCCCGTTTAAGAGGGCTGAATATGATATGATATACGGTCAGGGCTTCTCGCCGGAAGGAGTAATTCTCGATATGGCGATTGATGCCGACATAATCAATAAAGCCGGTGCATGGATTTCTTATAACGGCAACAAGATTGCACAGGGACGTGAGAATGCAAAGCAGTATCTTATCGAAAATCCCGAGGTGCTTGCCGAGGTTAAAGCCAAGGTTCTCAGTTATTACACGTCCGGCAATGCATCCTCCGAGGAGCTTTTAATCGATGATATGGCTTCCTTGCCCGAAACGGACGATGCGGAGGAATACGTTTCTCCCGACAGCGTTACCGAATAAAAAAATAAGCGCGGCCGTAAGAGGAGTACTCTTAAGGATAGTTTATATATAATAACAGAAGGTGAAGCTCTGTTTAGAGCTTCACCTTCTGTTATTATAATAGCTTTAAGTATATAAAAATAAGCGTATTAAATAATATAAAATATTAACAACATAAATAATTATAAAAGTCAAACGATATTTATAATTTATTTTCCCGGAAAATTCATTGAATATTTCCATCACAAAGGCTAATACAACCGGAATTGCCATAAGATTGTAGCTAAAATACAATCTTATTTCTCCGCGAAAAAGACTCCAAATAGCCCTTGACATCCCGCACCCGGGACAAGGCACATGTGTCAATTCGTAAAATGGGCAAAATATATCAAAATAATTTAATATTATTGCATATACTACTAATGTAAATGCTATGCAAATGTGGTCTTTATACTTAGTTGCAAAAAACTTAATAGGGTATGTGTTATTTCTCTTTTTAAAAAAGTTTATCAGGTTCAATTACATATTTATCCGTTGCGATTTTGTATAAATCAATAAGTGCTAAAATTGCACCTATACCACATAAGCAAGACATGATTATTTTAAAAATTCCTTTCTTTGCTTCATTCATCATAAAATTATGAACGCCTAAACCGCCGAGGAACAAACAAACCAGAATCATTGTCATTTTATCATTACCATTTAAATAGTTATTTTCCATAAAGCACACCTCTCCATATAAATTTATAAATAACACATACCCTTTTGACATATAGTGAATGTCATATTATGTATTATAACATAGTAAAATATATTTTGTCAATCACTAAATGTCAAAAAGGCGGTTATTATGTTTAAAAACAAATCAGAATCCGGAAAAAATAATATAAGCGGTGAAAAAATATATTTGTTAAGAAAAAGCCACATACCCAAAATGTCTCAACGTATTTTAGCTGATAAGCTGCAGCTTAAGGGAATTGATTTAGATAAAAATGCAATTCAGCGAATTGAGAGTGGCGAGCGTTTTGTCACGGATATTGAAATAAAAGCTATAGCTGAAACATTTAATATGTCAATTGATGATCTTCTTAAATAAATTCTGACTATGTCCGATAGGGTAACAAGCAGGGAAAATATATTGCATTTTCCAAAATTTATAGGATAATCCTGAGACCTTATTATACGGGCAATTCGTGAATTGCCCGTATAATAAAAGGCGGAACGAATGATTTCGTTCCGCCTTTTATTATACAATCCTTACGAGTACACCTCGTACGGCCGCGTTTTTTTAATCTGTTTCCACCGTTCTTAAAAGAAGCTGTGCATAGCCGCGTATAAGAAAATCATTGGGATGATTTACATTGTTTCCCGTCATATCGTAAAACATTTTATGCTCAAGCATGGAGGCATGATAATCAGTCATATTCGCAAGAACGGTGCGTTCATCCGTAAGCCTTCCCAGTGCATCCTTTTGCTTTATCTGATTTCCCCAAAAGCCCTTAAGCTCTTTATTCGGGAGCATGGTTGCTATAAGAATAAATTCGCATTCCGGCTTTTCCTCGGCAATTTTATCGCGTATTGCTTTAATATCGTCATGAAATTTTTCCAGAGGTGTGAAAACATTGTTCATTCCAAACGCGATAATCGCCAAATCAAAATCATACGCCAGCGCATTTTCGGCCATAGTTTCCCTTCCCCAGCCGCAGTCCTTACCGCCTACGGAGGTGTTGACATAGCTTATATCCCCGTAGCCGTATTTTTTCTTAAGCGCATTGACAAAAAGGTCAATAAATTGAGGCATTTTAGGCTCACGGTTAGTCGTGGAGGTTGCGTTTGCTCCGGCAGAAATACTGTCCCCGTAGAGCAGAATTTTGACCGGTTCTTTATTTTCAAGCTTTTTTATGAAGCGAGTAAGCTTTTTGCCCTGCGCCTCTGGAACATAGCCCTTCCATGAATCGGAATGCCTGTATGTAACGGCAATCTGTTTCGGATACATAAGAACGGTTTCGGCAAACGCCAAATATTTCCCGTTTTGACGCATAAAGCTTTTTCCTTCAACCTGTTCGTCCAAATAATAATCGGAATATTTCATTCTCGGAATGCCGCCGTCGGGAAGCACCGTCAATACTCCGTTTTCAAATTTATAGTCCACACCCTCCTTATAAGCTACCTGAAGGGTGGAATCGGTAACGGATAAAATTTCATCGGGCTTATATAAAAGATTTATCGGCAAAACGGTTCCGTCCTCGTTTTCCATAACAAACGCCGACTCATCATGCATAATCGTCCCCGTCCAAAACGGAATTAAATAATTGTCAATATTATACATAAGCTTTTCCTTTCTCAAAAAGGCGCCCGTTAATTTGGGCGCCTTATGTATCAGTCTAAATTGGGCTTCTTAAGAAATCCGGGAATTTGCGGATATCCCTCGTCGTCACTGTCAATACCGAAAATGGAATCAACCTTTTTCTTCTTTTCCTTACCTTCAAAGCCGGTTGCTATAACAGTAATCGAAACATCATCTCCGAGCGATTCATCCGTAATCATGCCCATCTTGAAGAACACATTGGGATCGGCATAGCTCTGAACAAGCTCAGCGGCCTCATTAACCTCAAAAAGAGAAAGATCGCTGTTGCCGCTTATGCACATAAGAATTCCGGTTGCACCTTCAATATTGGTTTCAAGCAGCGGCGCTTCAATCGCAGCTTTAGCCGCAAGCTCGGCCCTGTTCTCTCCCGAAGCGCGGCCGATTCCGAAGTGTGCGCAACCCGCATCCTTCATCACGCTGGTAACGTCCGCAAAGTCCGCATTGATAAACCCGACGCTTCCGATAAGCTCGGTTATGCCCTGAACGCCCTGACGAAGTGCCTCATCCGCCATAACAAACGCATCCTTAAGACTCGTCTTAGCGCTTCCGATTGTTAAAAGCTTGTCGTTGGGAATAACAACTATGGTATCAACATTCTCTTTAAGAGCCTCAATACCTTCAAGCGCTTTATCCATTCGTCTTTTTCCTTCAAACTGGAAGGGCTTTGTTACTATACCCACGGTAAGAATTCCCTTTTGCTTGGCAATTCCCGCAATTACGGGTGCCGCACCGGTACCGGTTCCGCCGCCCATGCCCGCAGCGATAAATACCATATCCGCCTTCTCAATAAGCTTTTCGATTTCGCCGGCAGACTCCTCCGCCGCTTTTTTGCCCACCTCGGGATCGCAGCCTGCGCCGAGACCCTTTGTGACCTTTTCGCCGATCTGAAGAGTTACCTCCGCCTTCGAGCACTTAAGCGACTGAGCATCCGTATTTACAGCTATAAATTCAACATGCTTAACTCCTGCTTCAATCATTCTGTTTACAGCGTTATTACCGCCGCCGCCGACACCGATTACTTTAATAACCTGTGTTTCTTCCAAATTTTTATCCTCCGGCATATTTTTTGCCTCCTTATGCAATTTTACTATTATATATTATAACATTTTTTCAATTTTGTCAATGACAAAAAGCATTTTTTTATAAATTTTCCGTTTCTTCCTGTGTTTTTTCTTCCTCTCCTTCCGTATTTTCGGTTATTCCCTCCTCCGGCATCGATTCCTCGCTTCTGTACGACACTCCCGCCTCCGGTCTTGAAGCATCGACCACGCCCTTGACATTATCGGGAAGCTTGCTCATCACTTCCTTGATATATGCCATTTTATATGAAAGCTCATCCTCCGAGCCGAGAGAACCGATTTTTATTTTCAGCATTCCTCTCGAAACAAAATATATATTATATTCGTCCTCGATATTTATTTCGGTTATATCCGAAAAGCCGTATTCGTTTATGCACTCCAAGCATCTTAAAAGTATGCGGGTTTTTTCTTCGTCCGAAAGCTTAACATATCCGCCGATTTTATAATTTCCGTCCTTGCCGCCTTTGATTATCGGCAGGCTCATTTCCTCTCCGCCGTTAAACCCCGCAATACTTTTTCCGTTTTTATCCACAATAACGCTTCTTTTATCCGTTTCAAGTAAATATGCTCCGTCAAGCTCCGTCACCTCAATGTAAACGGTTGACGGCAGTTTTTTATTCACAGCCGCTTCGCTTATATAGGGCAGGGAGGTAAGCGCTTTTTCCGCATAACCCGAGGTGTGGTTTAATATACTGCTTCCGACTTTAAGTCCCGAAACCTCGGCGATTTTTTCGTCGGAAACAATCATATTCCCTTCTATCGACAGGGTTTTAACGGAAAAAAGCGGCGTTTTCAGCAAAATTATCACTGCGCACAAAAGCAAAAGAACGATGAAAAAAACACTGAAAATTTTGCGTTTTACGCGTGCTCTTTTTCTTCTTTTTTTTGCGCGGATACGTTTTTCCGCCTCACGCCTTTCAAGCTCCTCGCGATATCTTTCCATTTCCGAATCGGAATATCTTCTTTTGTGCTCGCCGTTCAATTCACCACATCCTTTCTTATCTCCGCTCCCAAGGCCCTAAGCTTGGTATCAAACGCTTCATATCCGCGCTCTATATAGCAAACCTTTTCAATTTCGCTTCTGCCTTCCGCCGCAAGTGCCGCTATCGTAAGTGCGGCGCCGCCGCGCAAATCGGATGCCGCAACATGCGCACCCGAAAGGCCTTTAACACCGTGTACTATCGCCAAATTACCGTCGGTGACGATGTCCGCCCCCATTCTGACAAGCGAATCAACATGTCTGAAGCGATCCCTGAAAATATTTTCCGCAATTATCGATGTGCCGTCCGCAATCGTCATAAGGCTCATAAATATCGACTGCATATCCGTGGGAAAGCCCGGATAAGGATAAGTTCTCACCCTTTTTACCGCCGTGAGTCTTTTGTCCCCGATCGCGACAACCTCTTTTTTTCCTATTGCAATATTCGCCCCGCAGCCGGAAAGTGCCTCATAAAAGGCTTCCATATGCTCGGGTCTTGTATTTTCTATTTTAACCTTACCTCCGGTCATCAAAGCGGCGCAAATATATGTTGCCGCCTCAATTCTGTCCGGAATTATTCTGTGATAACAGTTTTCAAACGTATCCTGCCCGTGAATGTAAATTTTATCCGTACCCGCGCCGTAAATTACGGCACCGGCATTTCTTAAATAAGCCTCAAGATCTTTTATTTCCGGCTCCCTTGCGGCATTCGATATAACGGTAATTCCTTTGGCCGCAAGCGCCGCAAGCATAATATTTTCGGTAGCACCCACACTCGGAAAATCCAAATGTATCGATGCCGAGTGTATATTTTCCGCGTTACACGTTATGATTCCTCCGGACTCTTCAACCTCTATCCCCATTTTTCTGAATGACGATAAATGCAAATCTATCGGGCGCGGGCCGATTTCACACCCTCCGGGAAGCGTCACCCTCCCGCACTTGAGTCTGGCTATAAGCGCGCCCAAAAAAATCACGGACGACCGCATCTTAAGCATGAGATACTCCGGAATTTCGTCCTTAACAATTGTTGCCGAATCAACAATAATTGTATCGTGCTCCTTTTTCACCGTGCAGCCCAAATGCCTTAAAATTTCAATCGAATCCTCAACATCGCTCAAATTCGGGCAATCGGCTATAACACTTTCCTTTCCCGTTATGACACACGCCGCCAAAATCGGCAAAACGGCGTTTTTTGCGCCATGAACGGCTACCGAGCCGAAAAGCGGCTTGCCGCCCTCAATTATGTACTTTTCCACAATACGGCACCTCCTGCTACACAGTTTATGCAAAAGGATGCCCCGGTGTTAATTTTATTTTATAAGCTGCCTTGCCATAGTATATATCTTATCGGTTGCATCGAATATGGCCGCGGTTTTCGCCTTCGCACTCATATCCGAAAGCATATTCTTATCATTAATCAGCGCCTTGATTTCCGCGTCCAGCTTCACTCCGGTCAGCGAATCATCGTGCATAAGCACTGCGGCGCCGCGATCCGAAAGATATTTCGCATTATATTCCTGATGGTTGTGCGCAACATTCGGGCTCGGCACAACTATCGAAGGCTTTCCGGATGCCGCAAGCTCGCTCACCGTTACGGCACCGGTTCTGCATACAATAAGATCGGATGCCGCAAACGCAAAATCGGTATTGTAAATATAAGGCATTACGGTTATGTTTTTGGGAATTTCGACACCTGCCGCCTTTATTTTATCCATTACTTCGTCATAATTTCTTTCTCCGGTAGAAGCAATGATATTATATCCGTCCGCCAGATTTTTTATAATTATTTCGCAGAGTGCGTCATTAATGCTTTTCGCACCCAAGCTTCCGCCCATTATAAGCACCGTGGGCAGCTCATCCAAATCGAATTTTATTCTGGCCTCGTACCTGGTAACCTTAAGAAGATCCGCTCGTACGGGATTACCCGTAAGAACAATTTTATTGTGCTTTTTCAAATAATTTTTCGTTGTGTCAAAGCTTGTTGCCACAGCGGATACCTTATCCGCCAAAAGCTTAACCGTTAAGCCGGGAAAAACATTCTGCTCGTGGATAACGGTCGGAATTCCCATTTTTGCCGCCGCGTATAAAAGCGGGCCGCAAACATATCCTCCGGTTCCGATTACTATTTCCGGCTTAAATTCGCGCAAAAGCTTTTTCCCTTCGGAAATTGCATTTACAGCCTTGCACGCATAAATAATATTCTTCGGCGAAAGCGAACGCCTGAATCCGTAAACGTCAATATACCTTATGGCAATATCCTGTGCCGGCACAAGCTTTTTTTCAAGCCCGTGCTCCGTCCCCACATAAAGTATTTCGGAATCGGGTTCCTTTTCCTTTATATATTTTGCAATGGCAATTGCCGGATTTATGTGTCCTCCCGTGCCTCCTCCGGATACTATAACCCTCATAAAAAATCCTGCCTTTCTTATTTTACGCTGTGAATAACTCCGGCGCCTATCTTCTGATAGCGCGATATATTAAGCACAATCCCCGTCGCTATCAGCATGAAAAGAAGAGATGTTCCGCCCGATGAAAAGAACGGCAGCTGCATTCCCGTAGACGGCACCGCATTTGTTACAACAGCTATATTTATTATAACCTGAAGCCCTATCATGGCCGAAACTCCGAACGCAAGCATCGCGCCGAACATGTCCCTTGAATTAAGTGCAATTTTTATTCCGCGCCATACGAAAAGCACAAAGAGCAAAAGAACGACCAATCCGCCGAATATTCCCATTTCTTCGCAAATGACCGCGAAAATATAGTCGTTCGAAGCCATCGGAAGCCAGCTGTATTTCTGCCTGGACTGGCCGAAGCCGACGCCGAACAGTCCTCCTGAGCATATTGCGTAAAGGGAATTCAGTATCTGCCAGCCGTAGCCGAGAGGCTCATTTTCCGGGTGCATGTATCCGAATATTCTTTTTACTCTGAACGGCTCCGCAATAATAAGCGCTGTCACCGCCGCAACACCGCCGGCGCCTATCAAAAATATATGTCCGCCCTTCATTCCGTGAGCAAGAAGCATCGTAAAGCCTATCGCACATATTATAAGTGCTCCGGATAAATGCTTTTGAACAACCGCACCGACCGCCGGAATCAAAATAATAATTTCGGCTCGCCATTCATACAAAATACGCTGAACAACACTCATCCTTTTTGTGTTTCGCTTTTTTTCTTCGCTGAATATATCCGAAAGATATATTATAAGCGCAATTTTCATAATTTCGGTGGGCTGAACCGATATCGGGCCTATAATAATCCACCTTGTTGCGCCAAGTCTTTCCTGCCCTATAAACGGGGTCAGATATACAAGAATAACCGACACCCAATATACAGCCGATGCCCACTTTTTCAAAAACATATAATCCTTAAAGTTTGCGACTATCAGCATTACGATAAAGCTTCCCGCCGCTATGACGCAGTTTTTTATTATACCGCTGTACGGATTTTCGGAATTTACCGATTCAGGTGTTCCGGCACTTATAAGCATCAAAAGCCCGGCACACGTCAAAACGCAGAGCATAATAAGATACAATCCGTCAACCTCGCCCTTTTTGCGTTTTTTCACCTGTGTCTTTACGTTTTCTTTTGCAGTTGCAGAAGCATTATTCATAAAACCCAGCCTTCCTATAACGCAAACGTATTAATATATACTGCACATAAAATTCCGCAAGCAACGGTAATTACGGATGCAACGGCTACTATTTTTGCCTCTGACCAACCCTTTTTTTCGAAATGATGATGTATCGGCGTCATGAGGAATATTCTTTTCCCGCCCGTAATCTTAAAATACGATACCTGCATTATCAC